>JBDLWD010000133.1:0-3389 GCA_039804465.1 Verrucomicrobiota bacterium
CGTCCGTGCCCACAGGCGCGGTGCGCTCCCGGCAGAATAGCGCCGGCACCACGCCGGCGACCGCGACGAACACGCCGATCATGATCGCCAGCCCTTTCGCGCCCTCGACCGAGTTCTCGAACAGGCGCTCGTCCTCCATGAACACATAAAACCACGGCGCGGCGACCCACGCGAATTGCCCCATGAAGTTGGAGACGGCCATCAACCGGGTGCGTTCGTGGTAATCCGGCGTCAGCTCGTAGCCCATAGCCACCCAGGGTGTGGCATAGACGGTGTAGGCGAGGTAGAAGACGATCGAGCCGACGAGGAAAAACCAGAAGTAGAAATCCTCGTCATAGCCGGCCGGCATCTGCCACAGCGCCGCGAACACGATGCCGGAGGAGATCGCTCCCCAAAAGATATACGGCCGCCGCCTGCCCCAGCGCGAGCGCGTCTGGTCGGAGATGTAGCCCATGACGGGATCGGTGAAGGCGTCGGTCAGACGCGGTATCGCCATGAGCGTGCCCACCACGGCGGGGTCCATGCCAAGACCGAGATTCAGCACGATGGACATCACGCCGATGGCCGCTCCGAGCAGGTTGTTTACCAGCGAGCCCAGCCCGTAGGCCAGGCGTGTCGATGGCGATACGCGATCCTGCGGACGCGTGCAATCAGAGTAGGGGACGCTCATGGGGTGGGAGAGGGGTTGCTTTTGGCGCGGACGACCTTCGCCCGCATTGCGTGGTCACATGGATTAACAGTGCAATTAAATGCAACAAAAAACACCCTGTCTTTTCGGCTCCCTAGTCTTTTCCGGTTTCCCTTGGCCTGCTTCCATCAAGAGGCAGGCGCGCGTGGATGGACTGCGTGGTGGCTCGGGCGAAGAGGGAAAAGGTTAGCCTGATCGTTACCCGCGGTCGCGTGACGGGAAAACCCGCCCGGGCGTGCGACTCGTCATTTCGGCGGAATGGCGAAACACCGGCGATTCGCGACGTTTGCCTTGCGGGCGCGCGCACACGAGCTTCGGCCACCATGCAAAACCTCGCCGAGCTACTGCCCGTCGTCGCCGCGCTCGCCGAAAAGGCGGGCGATATTGCGTTGCGCCACTTCGCGGCGCCCATCCCGACGACCTCGAAGACCAGCCGCATCGACATCGTCACCGCGGCCGACACCGAGGTGGAGGCCTTTCTCGTGGGCGAACTCGCCCGGCTTTTCCCCGGCCACCACATCGTGGGCGAGGAGGGCGGCGGGCAGGGCGCCCCGGCGGAGGGCGCGGCCTACCACTGGTTTGTCGACCCGATCGACGGCACGGTGAACTTCGCCAGCAAGCTCCCGCACTTCTGCACCAGCATCGCTCTCGCCACCTCAGACCGCCAGCCGCTGCTCGGCGTGGTCTACGATCCGACGCGGTGCGAGCTCTTCGCCGCCGGGCGCGGCGGCGGGGCCACGCTCAACGGCCTCCCGCTGAGCGTCACGCGCACGGCTGAGTTGATCGACGCGGTGATCGTCAGCGGTTTCCCCTACGACAAGCACACCAATCCCGACAACAACCTGCGCGAGTGGGCGGCGTTTCTCGTGAAAATCCGCGGCGAACGCCGGCTGGGCAGCGCCGCGCTGGATTTTTGCTACGTCGGCGCGGGCAGGCTCGACGAGTATTGGGAAAAGGATCTGAAACCCTACGACGCCATGGCGGGCATGCTGGTGGCGCGCGAGGCGGGCGGCGTGGTCACGGACTATGCCGGCGGGGAGTTTCCCCAACGCCTCGACCGCGGCCGCTACGTGGCGAGCAACGGCCTGCTGCACGCGCAAATGCTGCGCGTGCTGGCCGAAGCGTGAGAACTACCCTCAACCGACGCCCTCCCCCACCGATCCGTTAGTCAATCATTGATTGACAGAAGGATCGGGTAGCGAAGTTGAACGCGCGTAGTGGGGAGGAACGCGGCTGGGTGGGGGCCGGAAGGGCGGGCGACGGCAGTGCTTTTATGCGCGTGGCGGAGGCGAGGCTAGGCGGCGAGGCCGAAGCGGTCGCGCATAGCGACGGCGTCCGCATGGAGCGATTCGCGCAGCAGGGTGGAGGCGATGCGTTCGGCCGCGACTTTGAGCATCCGGTCGAACTGCGCCCCGGTGAGCACCGCGCCCTCGTGGCGGATCTCCTTGATGTGCGCCCCGGAGACGAGGAGGTGCATCAGGAATTCCTCGACGGCGATGGGGTCGTCCAGGTGCTGGGTGAGGAGGCGCGAGTGGTGCCGGGGCAGCGCCACGTAATCGATGGCGAATTTGGAGAGCATGACGGGTGTGGGTTTATGGTTTTACGACAGCCGCTCAGGAATTGGGCGGCAGGTGCGGGTGGCGGAGGGTATGGTGCAACGTCGCCTGGATCTCGGCCTCCGCCTCGAGCCAGATTTCCAGATCCTGCCCCTCGGGCTGGCCGAGTTCGGTCCAGATTTCCCGGGCGCGGCCGGCGATCATATCGTGCAACGCGGCGGGATCCTTCGGGGTTTCCGCCGCCGGCGGGAATGGCATCAGGGTAGTCATGACGTGCGTCTTTCTCCTTCGCCGGAGGCGGAGGCGTCGCGTGGGCGCCATCGCTTTCGGTTCGTTGAACAGATTAGCGCGAATGCAGCGGATCGCCAGCGACAGGCGCGAACGGGGCGGGGAAATAAGCCCCGCTTAGGGGCGGCTGCCTGATTAGCCGCGCTCATGCAGGCGGGCCGTATTGGTGGTTCCCTAATATCTCAGGTCCGCGCTGATCAGCGCAAAGAAACCGGATTTTCCCCGCCGCAGTTCAAGCCAGGTGCGGTCGCGTCGGATGTCGGCGCGCGCTCGGGGTCGCGTCCGCTGAATTCGGCTGAACAACACGAGCCGCGGCCCGCGTAGCAATCGCCGCAGAGCGTCTCGCCGTCGAAGTGGTAGGCGCCATGCGCACCGCAGGCGTCGCAGGTCGCGTCGGGGTCGGCTTGCATGGGAGATTCTCCGGGCGAGGCGCTCGGGCTCACGCCGTGGTGATCCACCAGCCGAGGCCGGCGAGCGCGGCGGCGAGGCCGAAGACGACGAGGCCGAGGCAGCCGCCCTTGCCGGCGGGCTTGGCGGGGAACTGGTCGGGGAACTTGGCGCGCAGGTCGGCCTCGATGGCTTCGATGGCGTCCTTGGATTCGCGCAGCCCGAGGCCGGTGGTCTCGCGGTGGAGTTTGATCGCCTCGATCTTCTGCCCGGAGCGCAGGGCGTCGGCGATGGCGTTGAGCTGGGCGTCGGTGAGGGAGGGCGAGGGCATGGTTCGAAATGGCATCTTGGCCCAAGGCCGCGCGCGTTAAAGCGCAGAAGCGGCGACAAGGCCGGCCCGCCGCGGTCGCGCGAGCAGGCGGCGCTCGTATTTGCGGGTCAGTTCGTGCTCCCAGAGCCGGAGAACGCGC
>JBDLWD010000134.1:0-3466 GCA_039804465.1 Verrucomicrobiota bacterium
GCGTTTTTCAACCTGCCTCCGTCCGCCGCGGCGCAGGGCGAGTTGTTTTAGCCAGTCCGCGCGCGAACCTGCGCTATTTCGCGCCGCCCAGCTTCACGAGCAGGTCGTAGTGGGCCTTGCCGAGGGGCATCACCGACAGGCGGCTTTGGCGCAGCAGCGGCAGTTCCGCCAGCTTGGGTTCGGCCTTTATGGCCGAGAGTTCCACGGGGTAGGGGAAGGCCGAGCCGATCGTGAGCTCCACCGCCGACCAATCGCCCTCCGTCGCCTTGGGGTCGGGGAAATGTTCCTTCGTGACCGTCGCGGTGCCGAGCACGGCCTTGGTCGTCACGCTGGCGTAGAAGAGCACCTTGTCGCCGCATTTCATCGCGCGAAGGTGGTTGCGCGCCTGAAAGTTTCTCACGCCGTCCCACACCGTCTTGCGGTCGTGTTCGAAATCGCTCCACGCGTAGGCTTCGGGCTCGGTTTTGACCATCCAATAGTGGGTAGACATGGGCTTGAAGGGTAGGGATGAATGCATGGTTCGCCGCCGAGGCAACTCCGGCGCGCGACCAAGCGGTCGCGTCGCTCTTGCGATGCTCCGCTTCAACCGATTGATTTACGGCATGAACCGCACGCTCTTCCCCGTCCGCCTGGTGTTTGTGCTGGTGTGCGCGGCGGCCGGTTATCTCGTGTGCCTGACCATTCGCGACTGGGACTCGCACCGTCTGCTCGCGACCGCCTTTGGTGGCGCGCTGGGGCTGCTTTTGGTGCTGATCGATCTCTTCCTGAAAGGCTTTTCGCTCCGCGGACTCTCCGCCCTCACCTTCGGCCTGGCCGTGGGCACCTTGATGTCCCACCTCGTCAGCGTTTCGCCGCTACTGGAGGCGGGCGACGAGCAGACCAAGTTCTTGGTCCGGCTCGGCCTCTTTTTGGGCGCCACCTATCTATGCACGGTCATCGCCCTGCGGGGTAAGGATGAGTTCAACTTGGTTATCCCCTACGTTCGTTTCGTTCCGCACGAGGTGGACGTGCCCCTGGTCGTGGTGGACACGAGCGCGCTCATCGACGGGCGCATCGCGCGGATCTGCGAGAGCGGTTTCATTCCCGGGGCGCTGATCATTCCGCGCTTCGTCTTGCACGAGTTGCAGAGCATAGCCGATTCCTCCGAGCCAGGCCGGCGCGCGCGCGGGCGCCGCGGGCTCGAAACCCTTAACGACCTGCGCCGCATCAAGCGGCTCGATCTTCGCATCCACGAAAGCGAGGCGAAACAGGGCGAGGTCGATGCCAAGCTCGTCTTTGTCGCTACCACGCTCAAGGCCAAGCTCCTCACTGTGGATGAAAACCTCGCCAAGCTCGCCGATTTCCACGGCGTGCCGGGCCTTCATCCGTCCGAACTGGCACGCGCCCTTCAGCCCGTCTACGCCGTCGGCGAGGTGATCGACATCGATCTTGTCAAAGCCGGCAAGGACGAGGGCCAGGCGCTCGGCTACCTTCCCGATGGCTCCATGGTCGTCGTCAACGATGGCGCCGCGTCGATCGGCCGCCGCGTGCGCGCCGAGATCATCGGCATCATGCCTTCTGGCAACGGACGCATTTTCTTTACGCGCCATCTGGCCCGCGACTGATCACGCAAGGCCCGACCCCGCGCCTCAGCCCGCCGCGGCGCCTCCCGCAGCGACCGAAAGAAACGAGGCCAGCGCCGGGTTTGCGGCCGCCCCCGTCGATTCCCCTGGCGTATCCGCGGCGCGCCAGCCGACCACCAACCGGCTCTCCGGTGCCGGCCCCTCCAACGGTCGAAAGGCCACCCCCTCGGGCAGCGGTTTCGCCTCGCTCGGGCACATGAAGGTCGCGCCCAGCCCTGCGCGCACCAGACCCACCGCGTTGGCGCGCGGCCACACTTCCTCGGCGATACGCGGCGTCACCCCAGCCTTCGCGAAGGCCGCCAGCACGCGATCGTAGAATCCAGGGTTGTGGGCGCGGGGAAACATCACCCAAGGGGTCTGCGCCAGCTCCTTCAGCCGTAGCGGACCGCGTTTCGCGAGCGCATGGTCGGCGGGCAGCAGCACGCCGTTTTTCTCCCGCAAAAGTTCGCGCGTCCGCAGTCCCGGCGTGGTGGCGTCGGGATGGAAAAAACCGCAGGCGATCTCACCCGCCGCCAACGCCGCGAGCTGCGAGGAGGTCGGCGATTCGTTCAGTTCTAGGCGGATCTTCGGGAAACGGCGGTGAAACTCGCGCAGGATGCCGGGTAGCACCGTGGCCATCGCCAGACCGGTGAAGGCCACCTTCACCTGGCCGGTCTGGCCGTCGCTCAGCGCGCGCAGCTCGTCCGGCACGGCCGCCAAGCCGCGCAGGAGCGGCTCGATTCGCTCGGCCAGCGCGCGGCCCGCCGCCGTCAGCTCGACCTTTCGACGCGAGCGCTCGAAAAGCGTCACGCCCAGCGCCTCCTCCAGCTGCGCGATCTGCCGGCTCAGCGCCGGCTGGGCCACGGCCAGCGTCTCCGCCGCCCGCCGGAAATGCAGCGCCCGGGCCACCTCCCGGAAGTAGACAAGGTGGCGCAGCTCAAAATCATACTGATACTCACGAGGCATCACCGGCACCAAAACAAGCACTTCCCGGCAACGCAAGCGCCGTGGTATCCTGCCGCCCCTACGATCTCCACGACCATGTCCGCCCAACCCAAATCGCTCTTCGAAAAAGTCTGGGAAGCCCACTCCGTGCGCAAGCTGGCCAACGGCCAGACCCAGCTCCTCATCGGCACGCACCTCATCCACGAGGTCACCTCGCCCCAGGCCTTCGGCATGCTGCGCGACCTCGGCCTCAAGGTGCTGATGCCGCATCGCACTTTCGCCACCGTCGACCACATCGTCCCGACCAACGAGCTCGTCGAGCCCTACAAGGACTCGCTCGCCCAAGCCATGATGGACGAGCTGCGCAGGAACTGCGCCCAGTTCGGCGTCACCTTCTTCGACCGCTCCACCGGCAAGCAGGGCATCGTGCACATCGTCGGCCCCGAGCAGGGCATCACCCAGCCCGGCACCACCATCGCCTGCGGCGACTCCCACACCTCCACCCACGGCGCCTTCGGCGCGATCGCCTTCGGCATCGGCACCAGCCAGGTGCGCGACGTGCTCGCCACCCAGACCATGGCCCTCGGCGCCCTCAAGGTCCGCCGCATCGAGGTCAACGGCAAGTTGCGCCCCGGCGTGTATGCCAAGGACGTTATCCTTCACATCATCCGCCTCACCGGCGTGAACGGCGGCACCGGCTACGCTTACGAGTATGCCGGCTCCACCTTCGACAACTTCACCATGGAGGAGCGCATGACGGTCTGTAACATGTCGATCGAGGGCGGCGCCCGCGTCGGCTACGTCAATCCCGACGAGACCACCTTCGCTTACCTCAAGGGCCGCCCCTACTCGCCTAAGGGCGCCGCGTGGGACGAGGCCGTCGCGCGCTGGAAATCCTACGCCTCCGACCCCGGCTGCCG
>JBDLWD010000135.1:0-4255 GCA_039804465.1 Verrucomicrobiota bacterium
CCTGGCACGACGGCGACTATCAGGTCATGCCCGGCGCCCTCACCCGCTTCAACGCCGACGGCGAGGACGCCGGCGTGTCCCTCCAGGCCGGCTCCGTCTCCAAGGACACCTGGATCGTCACCCCCGGCAGCCAGGAAAAGGGCCCTCTCCCCGCCCCGCCGTCCTCCGCCTCCTCGCGCCGCGGCTCCGCCACCCCCAGCCGCCTCGCCGACTCTTTGTATTGGTTAGGTCGATACATGGAGCGCACCGCCCGTCTTTCCTCCCATCTCGAAAAGCTCGATCCGCTACTGCGCGACGAAAACGTCTCCCTCGATCCCGACGCCGCCTCGGATGCCGCCCGCCTCGCCCTCGAGCTTCAGGATGATTTTCCGCCCGCTGGCGTCCCGCTGCACGGCCTCGTCACCCTCGCTCGGCAGGTCGCCTCCGACCGCCGCCGCCCCGGCAGCCTTGTCTCCAATCTTCTGCGCCTCTCCCGCAATCTCGAGGTCGCCAAGGTCCGCCTTCCCCCCGAGGCGTGGGACATCGCCCGCCGCCTCCGCGGCCTCGGCGCCGAGACCGCCTCCCCCCAGCCTGCCGCCCTCCGCGCCCAGCTCGCCACCCTGGAGAGCATCGTCGGCGACACCCTCGCCCACGACACCGGCTGGCGCTTCCTCGAGATCGGCCGCCGCCTCGAGCGCGCCAACCAGCTCCTCTTCCTCCTCCGCGGCCTGCTCGCCCGCCACGGCGCCGCCGCCCCCGGCGAGTTCCGCCTCCAGACCGCGCTACACTTCGCCGACAGCCTATTCACCTACCGCGCCGTCTTCCCCGGCACCTTCCACCCCGTAGACGTTCTCGCTTGGCTAGTCTCCGACGCCGAAAACCCCCGCTCCCTCCGCTTCCAGGCAGAACGCCTCGGCGAACATCTCGCTACCCTACCCTCCGAGCTCGCTCCGCGCGCGACCGAACAGCTCCGTAACACCGCCTTCCGCCTCCTTGGCGCCGCCCGCCTCGCCGAAAGCGAACCCCTCGACAACGTCCCCGCCCGCGTCGGCCTTTTTACCGGCAACCAGCTATCCCTCACCGCCGGCCTCCACGACCGCCTCTCCCGCCTCTACTTCGCCCACGGCGACGTCGAACCCGGCGAATAACCCAAATCCATTCTCAAACTCGTTCTCCCTTCCGCTACTCCACCATTCCGTCGCTCCGCCCTCCCCCTTATCCCGCTCCACGCTCCACGCTCCCCGCTCCTAGCTCCTAGCTCCGCCTCCCTTGCCCCTCTACCGCATCCAGCACGTCACCTCCTACCGCCACGAGGCTCCCGCCGCCTCCGCTTGGCAGACGCTGCGCCTGCGCCCACGCGACGAACCCGGCCAGACCATCCTCGACTTCGACCTGGAGCTCGTCCCCCGAGTCCACGACCTCGCCTCCCGCCGCGACGCCTTCGGCAACCACCTCCACGTCTTCTCCGTCCGCGAGAGCCACCTCGAGTTCCACGTCGCCGCCTCCAGCCTCGTCCGCCGCGAGGCCTCCACGCGTCCCGAACGCGCCCGCGTCAGCCTCGCCGAGGCCCGCGCCGCCACCGACGCCGCCGTCCTCGCGGGCGACTTCGCCCTCGAACAATTCCGCCACCCCACGCCCCACGTCCCCGCTGTCCCCGAGGTAAAAGCGATCACCGCTAAACTCTCCCCCTCGCTCGACCTCGTCGACGCCCTCGAGGTGCTGGGCGACATCTTCGCCCGCGATTTCGTCTTCGACGCCACCGCCACCGATGTCGGCACGCCCCTCGCCGAGGTCATCCGCAACCGCCGCGGCGTGTGCCAGGACTTCGCCCACCTCTACCTCGCCTGCGCCCGCCGCCTCGGCCTCGCCGCCGCCTACGTGAGCGGCTACCTCCGCACCGAGCCACCCCCCGGCCAGCCGCCCCTCGTCGGCGTCGACGCCATGCACGCCTGGGTCTCGGTCCACGTCCCCGGGCACGGCTGGTTCGACTACGATCCCACCAACCACTGCTTCGCGGGCGACGACCACCTCGTCGTCGCCCGCGGCCGCGACTACGGCGACGTCTCCCCCATCCGCGGCATCTTCAACGGCGGCGGCGCCCACACCCTCTCCCTCGGCGTCACCGTCTCCGCCGTCGACGCCTGCGTCCTCGGCTGAGGCACGACGGATATCGTTGCGCCCAAAACCCGGGCGCCTGCAACCCGCCTTAGGGCAGCGTGAGCGTGCTCGTGCCGCGGAAGGGATCGGCGAAGCGCTCGTCGCTCGTCACCGTGCGGTCGGTCAGCGTCTTCAGGAACGCGACCAGCGCCGCCTTCTGCGCCGTGGTAAGATTCAGCCGGCGCGGCTGCCCCGCAGCGGGCGAGCCCGGCGGATTGCGCAGCGGGGCGGAGAGATTCGGGTGCGGCTGCACACCGGAATTGTAGAACTCCACGACCTGCTCGAGCGTGGCGTGCCGGCCGTCGTGCATATAGGGCGCGGTCAACTCGATGTTGCGCAGCGAGGGCACCTTGAACTTTCCGTCGTCGGCCGGGTTGCCCGTGATCGCACCCACGCCTCGGTCCACCGAGGGGTTCTCCAGACCGTTGTTGTTCAGGTTGCCGGGGACAAAGTTGTCCGTGCCGTGACAGGCCAGGCAGGTCGCGTTGCCCACCTGACCGGTGAAGACCTGCCGGCCGAGCTGCTCCTCGGCGGTAAAGTTGGCGAAGTTGGTCGCCACTCCCTGGTCGTATTTGGAATTCGACGACACGATCGAGCGCACGAACTGGGCGAGCGCGAGCGAGATGCGCCCGGAAGTGATGGTCGCGTCGCCAAAGGCCGCGGTGAACAGTTCAGCGTAGTAAGTCTCGCCCGAGAGCTTGGTCACCAGCGCGGGCAGGGTCATGCCCATCTCCACCTCGTTCTGGATCGGTTGCAGCACCTGGTCCTCCAGCGTGGCCGCGCGCTCGTCCCAAAAAAAGCTCCGCCGCGGGTAATAGCGCGCGCTGGTCAGGCCCATCGAGTTGCGGTCGGTGTGGCCGCCGTTGAAGCCCGTGCTTAGAGGACGCGGATCGGAGAAACCGTGTTCCGGCTGGTGGCACGTTGAGCAGGAGGTCGTGTTGTTCGCCGAGAGGCGTTTGTCGTAAAAGAGCACTCGGCCGAGCGTGGCACCGGGGTTCGTGGCCGGATTCGTGGCCGGAGTGTTATCCTGCCCGAGGATAATCGGCACGCGCAGGTGGGCGGGCAGGTTGAGCACGCTGTAGTTGTCCGGCGGAGACGGCAGCGTGGTCGCGGCCGCGCGGCCGTTGGCCAGCGGAGTGGTGTCGGAAACAAACCGGAAAAAGTCGCCCAGCGCGCCCGCCGCCGGGCGGTCCACCTGGAAGGTGTGGTCCGAGTTGCGCACCTTGAAGAGCGCCCGGTCCTGCCAGTTCACCAGGTCGGTCGAGGTCTGCAGCCGCCAGGTGGAGTTGGTGGTGTCGGTCAGCCGCACATCCACCGCCTGCGCGGCCGCGCCGGGCGTGATCATGACCGAGGGGGCGGCGGAGATCGGCAAGACGAGCATCGGCGCGAGTCCGAGCGCCAGGGCGAAAGCGGGGGCGAAGCGGGAGGTCATGGCCGTATTACAGCATGGTTACATTAAGGGATTATTAAGATCCCAAAATTTTCGGCTTATGCTCTTTCCTTGGCCGTCCGCTTCGCCGCGCCCGGGGGCAATCATCGTTTTTCATCGCTCCGCGCTTTCATTTTGCACGCCTTTGTCGCCTGCTAGCTTTCATGATCGTCCCCGCCTCCGCCGCGCCTTTCGTCCTGGGCTTCGACGCCGACGACACGCTCTGGCACAACGAGACCCTTTTCGCAGCCGCGCACGCGAAGTTCCACGCCCTCCTCGCCTCGCACCACGATCCCCAAACCGTCGAGCGCGCCCTCTACGCCACCGAACTGCGTAACCTCCCCCTTTACGGCTACGGCGCTAAGGGCTTCACCCTCTCCGCCATCGAGACCGCCATCGAGCTGACCTCCGGCCGCGTATCCCCCAGCGAACTACGCGAGCTCCTTGACCTCGGCCGCGACATCCTCGCCCATCCCGTAGAGCTCCTCGACGCCGTGCCCGACACCCTCTCCGCCCTCGCCGGCTCGGGCCACCGCATGATCCTCATCACCAAGGGCGACCTTCTCCACCAGGAGCGCAAAATCGCCGCCTCCGGCCTCGCCGGCCACTTTCTCGCCACCGAGGTCGTCTCCGAAAAAGACGAGACCACCTATCGCCGCGTCCTCGCCCGCTACCACGTCGATCCGGCCC
>JBDLWD010000136.1:0-5171 GCA_039804465.1 Verrucomicrobiota bacterium
CGCAGCGAGCTTGTCATATTGCTCGCGCCCCAGCCGGCCGACGAGGAAATCGTCAGCTCCGCAGATAAACAGGAAGGGTTTTGCCGGGGCGGCCATGTGAGAAATGGGAAACGTGCCACACACTCCGCACGCCGCAGGCGCGGGCGCAAGCGCGGGCAAGGCAGGACTCAGGCCGGCTCCTGGAACTGCAAGGCGTGAAGGCGCGAGTAGAGCCCGCCGCGGTGCACGAGCTCGTCGTGACGACCCGTTTCAACGAGACGGCCCTGCTCCATCACGAGAATGATGTCCGCGCGCTGGATGGTGCTGAGCCGGTGCGCGATGACGAAGGTGGTGCGGTCCTTCATTAGTCGGTCCATGGCCTGCTGGATGAGCCGCTCCGACTGGGTGTCGAGGGCGCTGGTGGCCTCGTCGAAGATCAGGATGCGCGGATCCTTGAGGATGGCGCGGGCGATGGCGACGCGCTGGCGCTGGCCGCCGGAGAGCTTCGAGCCGCGCTCGCCGACCACTGTGGAGTAGCCGTCGGGCAGCTTGGCGATGAACTCATCGGCGTTGGCGGCTCGCGCGGCTTCGAGGATCTGCTCGCGGGTGGCGTCGGGCCGACCGTATTTGATGTTATCCTCCAGCGTGCCGGAGAAGAGGATGTTATCCTGAAGCACGATGCCGATCTGGCGGCGAAGCGAGTCGATGGAAACGGAGCGAATATCGAGGCCGTCCACGCGGACTTCGCCCGAGGCTACGTCGTAGAAGCGGGCGAGCAAGTTGATGAGCGTGCTCTTGCCCGAACCGCTGGGGCCGACGATGGCGACCATCTTGCCCGCGGGGATACGGAAACTCACCTCCGTCAGCGTGCGCGGGCGGCCGCGGCCGGGGGGCTCCAGCTCGTAGTCGAAGCTCACGTTGGAGAACTCCACCTCGCCGCGCACGGGGGCGGGCAGGGCGGGCTTGCCGGCGTCATCGGCCACCTCGGGCCGGGTGTCGAAGACGGCAAAAATGTTTTCCAGCGCCGTGTTCGCGCGCTGAAGAATGGCGGCGAGATCGACAAAACGCACGATGGGCGGGAACACATAGACGATGTAGGCGTTGAAGGCGACGAGGGTGCCGACCTGCATCTCCCCGCGGATAACGAGCAGGCCGCCGAGGCCCAGGACGACCAAACCGCCGATGGATCCAAGAATGTCGGCGATGACCCCGAGGCGGGTGTTGCGCATCACTATGCGCGAGTAGTTGAAATAGTCGGCATTGATACCGCCGGCGAAGGCGTCGCCCTCGGCGGTCTCGCGACCGAAGGATTTTACCACGCGCGCCGCGGCCACGCGCTCCTGTAGAAAGCCCATGACCTGGTCCCAGTTGTCGCGATGGGTGCGCGCCTCCTGCTTCATTTTTCGCCGGTTGTAGAGGTAGTTCACAACGAAGAGCGGCAGCACGAGCGTGACCGCGAGCGCGAGGCGCCATTCCACCCAGTAGAGGAAGCAAAGGACGCCGACGACGGTCACCGTGTCGGCGATGAGGTTTATGAGAAAGTTGTTGGTGAGGTTGTAGAGTTCGCCGGTGTCCTGCGCGATGCGGGTGACGACCTTGCCGGTCTGGTTGGCGTCGAAGTAGCGCAACGAGAGCGTCTGCATGTGGCGGAAGAGCGCGATGCGCATGTCGCAGGTGATGCGCATCGCGGCGTATTGAAGCACGCGGTTGCGCCACAGGGTGAGCAGGCCGCGGGCGACGAAGAGGCCGGTGAACAGCGCGAGCAGCGCGGCGAGCTTTTGCGTGTCCTTCGCCGGAAGCGCGTCGTCGATCACGAGCTTCAGGATCCAGGGCGCGGGAAGCGTCACCGCGGTGGCGAGCAGGATGAGCGCGACACCGAGCACGATTTGCCGTGCCTGGGGCCTTACGAGGCCGAGAAAGCGTTGAAACGCGGTGGGCTGGGCGGGCGACGCGGCGGAGGGCATTACAAGTCGACGATTGCACGCAGCGTTTGCGGCGGGCGGCGACGCCGCGAGCGGAAAACCATTTAGCCCGCCCGCCCTCAAAGCGCGCCTTGTGCCGCGACGGGATACGGCCAACCTTCGCGCCATGTCCGCACGCCGCCTCGACCAATTGCTCGCCAACCTCGGCTACTGCTCCCGCCGCGAGGTTCGCGCCTGGCTGAAGGCGGGCCGCGTCGCCGTGGCCGGAAAGGTCGCGGACGATCCCGGCGTGAAACCCTCCCCCGCCGCGGTGCGCGTCGACGGCGAGCCGCTTGACCACCCCGACGGCCTGCTCCTGCTCGTGAACAAGCCGCTCGGTCTGACCTGCTCGCACGACGTTTCCGAGGGCCCCCTCATCTACGATCTGCTTCCGCCCCGCTGGCGCGCGCGCAATCCCGTGGTCACCTCGGTAGGCCGCCTGGACAAGGAGACCTCGGGCCTGATCCTCCTCACCGACCACACCGAGCTGGTGCACCGCCTCACCTCGCCAAAACACAAGGTGCCTAAAATCTACCGCGCCACGACCGACCGCGACCTCACGACCGACCTCATCCCGCGCTTCGCCTCCGGCACGATCCAGCTCGATGGCGAAAAGGAGCCCTGCGCGCCGGCGGAGTTGCGCATCGTCGGCCCGCGCGAGGCGGAGCTCACTCTTATCGAAGGCAAATACCACCAGGTGCGACGCATGTTCGCCGCCTGCGGCGCCACCGTGCTCACGCTGCATCGAACGACCTTCGGAACGCTGACCCTTGGCGAGCTGAAGCCCGGCCAATACCGCGAGCTCGCTCCCGCCGAACTCGGGCTCTGAGCGACGGCCACGCTCACCGAGCGGTTGATGTGGTCGGCGGCCGCTCCGAAACTCGCTCGAGGTCAACCCGCGTTATCCTAGAATCGTTCCCCACTTTGAAACCACCCCTTCGCCCTCTCTTCGCCATGTCTGCCCTGCTCGCCTCCGGTGTTTTGCACGCCGCCGAATCCACGCCCTCGCCAGCCGATTTTCACGCCTGGGCACCCACCCCGCCCATGGGCTGGAACAGTTGGGACTGCTTCGGCACAACCGTCACCGAAAAGCAGACCATGGAACAAGCCGACTTCATGGCCGCCAAGCTCAAGGCCCACGGCTGGCAATATATCGTGGTGGACATCCAGTGGTATGAACCCTCCGCCAAGGGCCACGATTACAAACCCGGCGCCAAACTCGCGATGGACCCTCACGGCCGCCTAGTCCCAGCCTTGGAGAAATTTCCCTCCGCCGCGGACGACCGCGGCTTCAAGCCGCTAGCCGATTACGTGCATTCACGTGGACTCAAGTTCGGCATACATATGATGCGCGGTATCCCGCGCCAGGCCGTGAAGCTCGATACCCCCGTCCTGGGCACGTCACACCGCGCCTCCGAAATCGCGAATACCGCGAGCGTCTGTAGTTGGAATCCGGATATGTATGGCGTCGATCTGTCCAAACCCGGCGCCCAGGCTTATTACGACTCCGTCATTCAACTCGTTGCCGACTGGGGCGTCGACTTCATAAAGGTCGACGACATCAGCCGCCCTTACGACGCCGTGCAGCGCGCCGAGATCGAGGCGATACGCCGGGCCATCGACAAAACCGGCCGGCCCATCGTCTTCAGCCTGTCCCCCGGCGAAACCCCTCTGCCCAGCGGAGGCCACGTCGGCCACCACGCCAACATGTGGCGTATCAGCGACGATTTTTGGGATGCCTGGCCGCAGCTACTCTCCCAGTTCAAACGCCTGCACGACTGGACGCCCCACCGGCTCCCCGGCGCGTGGCCCGACGCCGACATGCTACCCTTCGGCCGCATCCGCTTCGGCCAGCCCACCCGGTTCACCCCTGACGAGCAATACACCGTCATGACCCTCTGGTCCATCGCACGCTCGCCGCTCATGCACGGCGGCGACATGACGCAGACGGACGAGTTCACCCTCTCTCTTCTCACCAACGACGAGGTGCTCGCCGTCAATCAGCGCAGCACGAACAACCACCAACTCTTCCGGACCGAGGACAGCCTCGTGGCCTGGGTCGCGGACGCGCCTGCCAAAGACGAAAAATACGTGGCGCTGTTCAACACCCGCGACTCCGGTCCGGCAGAGGTCGCCGTGGCCCTGGCCGACCTAGGCTTCGCCGGTCGCGCCCGCGTGCGCGACCTCTGGGCCCGCCGCGACCTCGCCCAGACGACCGACCGGCTAGCCGCCGAGGTGCCCGCCCACGGCGCGCGGCTCTTCCGCCTTGCGCCCTGAACGGCTCCGCGTTCAGCCGCGCCGCAGCGTCGTCACGCACTCGAGGTGGCGCGTCTGCGGAAAGAGATCGAAGGGCTGCACCGCGGTGACCGCATAGCCCGCGGCGGTGAAGGCGCGCAGGTCGCGCATCTGGGTGGCCGGATCGCAGGAGACATAGACGACCGCCCTCGGGCCGTAGGCGAAAAGCTGCGAAAGGAAAGCCTCGTCGCAGCCCTTGCGCGGAGGGTCGATCACCATCGCCGTGTCGGCGGCGGGGAGTTGCAGCCCGGCGAAAATCGCCGAGGCGTCGCCCGCGCGGAAGCTCGCGTTGGCGATGCCGTTCAGCTCGGCGTTCTGCTTCGCGAAGGCGACGCTGCTCTCGCTGATCTCGATGCCCTCCACGCGCTCGAAGGCCCGCGCGCATACCAGCGCGAAAAGCCCGCTGCCGCAGTAGGCGTCGACAAGGAAACGCGCCCCGCTCGCCACCGCCTGGGCCCGCACGTAGGCGGTGAAGGCCGGCAGGATGAAGGGGTTGTTCTGGAAAAAGTCGCGGGCGAGGAATTTTAACCGCAGCGGCGCCGCCTCCGGCCGCTCGGGATCTGCCACCGTCTCGGTGATCACCGCGTCGTAATCAGTCGTGACCGCGCCCGAGGCCTCGCGCAGCAGCAGAGTGGCCCCGCGCTCGTAGTCGCCGGCGGCGGCCTTGGCGCGCACGCGCCCACGCGCGGCGGCGAGCTCGGCGTTGATCGCGTCGGTCGCGATCGGGCAGGCGGGCACGTCGACGATGTCGAAGCGCGTGCCCTGCCGCAAAAAGCCGATGGGTAGCTCGGCCGGATTCGCGCCCGGCCGCGGCGGATGAAAATGCGGCGTAATCTTGGAACGATAGCCAAATTGCTTAGGCGAGCCGATGACCGGCGACACCGGGAACTCGATTCCCGCCATGTATTTCAACAGTTCCTCCACCTGCCGGCGCTT
>JBDLWD010000137.1:0-7975 GCA_039804465.1 Verrucomicrobiota bacterium
TCCGATCGCCTCGGTCTCGATTTCGGCATGAGCAACTGCCCCGGTTACTCCAGTTCCGGCGGTCCGTGGATCACCCCGGAGCTTTCCATGCAGGAGGTCGTCTGGTCCGAAACCCGCGTGACCGGTGGAGTCACATTTTCAGGCCCCATTCCCAAGCCCAAACCCGATCTGCGCGGAGTGCAAAAGTTCCCGGTCTGGAACCCCACCAACGGCAAACTCGAAAAACCGGAGCACCCCGTTCGCCACACTTTTTTCCGCGACATCGCCGTGCTCGCCCTGCCCGCCGCCGACCCCGTCGCCCTCGACCGCATCATTGATCTCTCCGGCAAACTCACGCCGGAGGGACAGCTCGAATGGGCCGCCCCCGCCGGCGAGTGGATCGTCTACCGCTTCGGCCACACCGTCATGGGCCCCATGCAGCAACCTCCGCAGTGGCAGGCCAACGGCCTCGAGTGCGACAAGCTCAGCCGCACCGCCGTCGAGTTTCACGTGGACCATGTCATCGAGGGAGTCCGCCGCCACCTCGGGGACCAGATCGGCAAGGGTTTCGATTTTATCCATTTCGACAGCTACGAATCCGGTATGCCGGGCTGGACTCCGCTCATGCGCGATGAGTTCCGCTCCCGCCGGGGCTACGACCCTGTTCCTTTTCTTCCCACCCTCGCCAAGCGCGTCATCGGCGACGCCAAACGAAGCGCCGCCTACACCAAGGATTTTGAAAACACCGTCGCCGATCTCTTCCGCGCGAACTATTTTCCGGTCATCCGCAAAAAGCTGAACGCCGCCGGTCTCAAGTTCTCCTGCGAGCCTTACGGCGGCAAATGGCGCATCCAAGAGATATCGCCCCACGTCGACAACATCATGGCCGAGTTCTGGACCGGGGCCAGCACCTTCAATCCCTTCGGCAGTCTCGCCGGCACCATCAGCGCCGCGAACTCCAGCGGCATCAACCTGGTCCAGGCCGAGGCCTTCACCGCCTTGCCTCAATTCAGCCAATGGGCCGAGACCCCTTTCTGGCTGAAACCCATCGGTGACTCCACCTTCGCCATGGGCATCAATCGCCTCGTCCTTCACCGCTTCGCGCACCAACCCTGGGGCGACCTCCACAAGCCCGGTGTCGCGATGGGCCAGTGGGGCACCCAATTCGACCACACCCAGACTTGGTGGGAGCCCGGCAAGGCCTGGGTCGCCTACCTCACCCGTTGCCAGGCCCTCCTCCAATGGGGCAAACCCGCACCCAAGTCCGCCCCCACCTTCACTGTCACCTCGGGCGAACCAAAGCTTGCCGCCCGCCGTCGCACCGATGGCCAGACCGACGTCTTTTTCATCGCGAACTCGAATCGTGCCGCCGGCACCGCAATCGCCCGATTCCCGATCAAGGACCGCAGTCCGGAACTCTGGCACCCCGTCAACGGCGAGATGCGCCCCCTGGCCGGCTATCAACTCAACGCCGACTCCATCGACGTGCCGCTCCAGTTCGATAACTCCGAGAGCTATTTCATCGTCTTCCGCCCCACGACACCCGCCCGGCCCGAATCCTCCACCGCCGCCAACTTCCCCGTCACCCAGCCCGCGCTCTCCTTGGCCGACGCCCGCTGGACCGTGAAATTCGACCCCAAGTGGGGCGGCCCCGTGTCCGCCACCTTCACGTCGCTGACCGACTGGAAAGACCACTCCGATCCCGGTATTAAATACTACAGCGGCACCGCCACCTACTCCACCGCCTTCACCGGACCCGCCGCGCTCGCCTCCGACACAAAATCCCACGCCGCCCGGGTCTGGCTCGAACTCGGCGTCGTCAAAGACTTCGCCCGTGTCCGCCTCAACGGCCGCGACCTCGGCGTCGTCTGGACCGCCCCTTGGCGCGTCGAGGTCACCGACGCCCTCCGCAACGGTGAAAACAAACTCGAAATCGAGGTCACCAACACCTGGGCCAACCGCCTCATCGGCGACGAACAGCAACCTGCCGACTCCGAATGGAATGTCGGCGATCGAGGCTACGGCGGCCCCCTCAAGCGCTACCCCAAGTGGGTGCTGGACGGCACCCCGCGCCCATCCGCCGGCCGCTACACTTTCGCCACGTGGAATTATTTCACCGCCGATTCCCCCTTGGTTTCCTCCGGCCTGCTTGGGCCCGTCACTCTGATTACCGACGCCAGCACTGCACCGTAACCAGGATTCCTTCCCGCGCCTTCTCTTTGTCGAAGACGGCATCGTTCACCCAAAATGAATCTTCTCCTGCGCATTCCGCTTATAGCTCTGTTTTACGCCTGCCTGTCGGCGATTGCAGCCGATGCAGCCGCGGACCCCGCGACCGTTCTCTGGTATAAAGCCCCCGCCGCAAGGTGGCTGGAGGCTCTCCCCGTCGGCAACGGCCGCATGGGGGCCATGGTCTTCGGGGGCGTATCTTCAGAACGGATACAGTTCAACGAGCAGACCCTCGTCCCCGGCACCAGCGCCACCAAGGGCGTCGAGCATTACCAGCCTTTCGGCAACCTGCATCTGGATTTCGCGAACGCACCCTCCGCTGTCCCCGCCGATTATCACCGCGAGCTCGATCTCGCCTCCGCCGCCGCGCGCGTTTCCTACTCCGCCGACGGCGTGACCTACACCCGCGAAGTGGTCGCCAGCCTGCCAGCAAACGTTGTCGCGATCCGCCTCACCGCCAGTCGCCCCGGCGTGCTTACCTTCAAGGCCAGCCTCGCCGACGTCCGAAAACAACCCTCCGCCTCCTCCGGCGACACCCTCTCGTTCGCCGGTAAATTAGCCAACGGCCTGGCCTACGCCGCCGCCGTTCGCGTCGTCGTGGAAAACGGCTCCGTCGCCGCCGCCGAGGACTCCCTCGCCGTCACGGCGGCCGATTCAGCCACGCTCTATCTCGCAGCCGCCACCGACTTCGCCCCCGTTCCCTCGAAGAAATTCCGCAGCGGCATTCCGCCCGCCTCCATCGTAGCCGAACGTCTCGCCCAGGCCCCCGACTACACGACCCTTCGCGCCGCGCAGCTGGCCGACTACCGTGCGCTCTTCGCCCGCGTTTCCCTCGACCTCGGTGCCTCGCCCACCTCCGCCCTGCCCACCGACGCGCGTCTGGCCGCGCACAAGGCCGGCCAACCCGACCCCGCCCTCGCGTCATTGCTTTTCAACTACGGCCGTTACCTTTTGATCGGCAGCTCCCGCCCCGGCGGCCAGCCCGCCAATCTCCAGGGCCTGTGGAACGACGAGCTGCACCCCGCCTGGTTCAGCGCCTACACGACGAACATCAACGTCGAGATGAACTACTGGCTCGCCGAGCCCACCGCCCTCTCCGAGTGCCACCAACCGCTCTTCGACTGGGTGGACAACCTCGCCGAGGTGCAAAAAACCACCACCGATCCGCGCATCCAGGTTCCCGTGGGCTGGGTCGCCTACAGCACCAACAACCAATACGGCGGCAACACCGGCTGGGCCGTCCACATGCCCGGCAGCGCCTGGCTCGCCCGCCACTTCTGGGAACACTACGCCTTCACCGGCGACCGCGCCTTCCTTGAAAAACGCGCCTTACCCCATCTCCGCGATCTCTCCGAACTCTGGATGCGACGCCTCGTCCCCGGCCCCGACGGAAAACTCATCACCCCCGACGGCTGGTCTCCCGAACACGGCCCGGTCAAACAACCCGACGGCCGCATCGTCATGAAGGAGGGCGACCGCACCCCCCGCCCCGGCGCCTCCTACGACCAGCAGATCGTGCACGACCTGTTCACCAACACCCTCGAAGCCACCGCCGTCCTCGGTTACGATCAAACCTTTCGCGACCGCGTCTCCGCCACCCGCGCCAATCTGCTCGGCCCGCGCATTGGCCGCTGGGGCCAGATCATGGAGTGGATGGAGGACGTCGACGACCCCAAGAACCAGCACCGCCACGTCTCCCACCTCTTCGCCCTTTACCCGGGTCGCCAGATCAGCGTCGACACCACTCCAGAGCTCGCCGCAGCCGCGAGGATCAGCCTCGAAGCCCGCGGCATCGGAGGCACCGGCTGGAGCCGCGCCTGGAAAATCAGTTTCTGCGCCCGCCTCCAGGATGGCGATCTCGCCGAGCGGGTTCTCGACGGCTTGCTGAATCCCGTCCCCGCCCACGCTCCCAACGGCTCCGGCGGCGGCTCCTACCCCAATCTCTTCGGCGCCCATCCCCCCTTCCAGATGGATTCCAACTTCGGCGCCACCGCCGGCATCGCCGAGATGCTCCTGCAAAGCCACGACACCCTCCCCGAATCCCAAGCTGCCGGTCTCAGCCCGTTGGCAACACCGCCCGCCGCTACGGCTTCGGGTCTCAGCCGACTGGATTCAACCCCCTCCGCTCCGGTTTCAGATCTCGGCCCTAAGGTTTCGGCCTTAAGCTCTCCGACCTACGTCATCCACCTGCTCCCCGCCTTGCCCAAGGCCTGGCCGACCGGCTCCGCCCTCGGCCTCCGCGCCCGGGGCGGCTTCATCGTCGACCAAAAATGGCGGAACGGCCGCCTCGTCTCCGCCAAAATCACCTCGCTCCTCGGACATCCCGCCGTGCTCCGTCACGGCACCGACACCCGCCCCCTCACCCTCTCCCCGAACACCTCCTACGTCTTCACCCCCTGATTCAATGGCCGCCCCGCACCAAAGTTCCGCCACCCCTCCCACCCGCGTGACGCTCCGCAAATCCCCTGACCCGTTTTTTCGGCAATATGATTTATTGTTAAATTTACTCTATGCCACCCTTGGTTTCGCTCTAGCCACTCCCACCATCGCATCCCCCACCCCTCCGCTCCCCCCCATGCCCACCTTCACCTCAGACTGGGACTCCCTTAAACGCTACCGCTGCCCCGAATGGTTCCGCGACGCCAAGTTCGGCATCTGGTCCCACTGGGGCCCCCAAGCCGTCCCCGAAGGCGGCGATTGGTATGCGCGCAACATGTATGTTCAGGGCCACGCCGCCCATGAACTCCACCTCCGGAAATACGGCCACCCGTCCCAGATCGGCTACAAGGACATCATCCCGCTCTGGAAGGCGGAGAACTTCGACGCCGCCCACGCCGACCGCCTCATGCGCCTCTACAAGGCCGCCGGCGCCCGCTACTTCGTCTCCATGGGCGTTCACCACGACAACTTCGACCTCTGGAACTCGAAGCACCACCGCTGGAACGCCGTCAACATGGGTCCGAAAAAAGATATCGTCGGCCTGTGGGCCGAGGCCGCCCGTCAACATGAGCTCCGCTTCGGCGTGAGCGAACACCTCGAGCGCGCCTACTCCTGGTTCAACACCAACAAGGGCGCCGACAAAGAGGGCCCCCTCGCCGGCGTCCCCTACGACGGCAACGACCCGAAATACGCCGACCTGTATTTCCCTCCGCACGACGACACCCGCTACGTCTACCCGGCCAATCCGCCCGAGTGGTGGATGCACCAGTGGCGCGATCGCATCAACGATCTCGTCGACACCTACCAGCCCGACCTCCTCTACACCGACGGCGGCATCCCGTTCGGCGAGATCGGCCGCAGCGTCGTCGCCAATCTTTACAACAACACCATCCGTCGTCACGGCCGCAACGAGGGCGTTTACACCCTCAAGCAAATGGACAACCACGGCGACTACGTCCCCGGCGTCGGCGTCCTCGACATGGAGCGCGGCGTCCTCCCCAAGATCGAGGAGCTCCCCTGGCAGACCGACACCTCCATCGGCGACTGGTTCTACAACCCGGGCTGGAAATACCGCCCCGTGACCTGGACCATCCACATGCTCGTCGATGTCGTGAGCAAAAACGGCAACCTCCTGCTCAACGTCGTCCAACGCGCCGACGGCTCCATCGACCCCGAGGCCGAAAAAATGCTGAACGAAATGGCCGCCTGGATGGACGTCCACGGCGAGGCCATCCACGGCACCCGCCCGTGGCGTGTTTACGGCGAGGGCGGCACCCACGCCGAGGGCGGCCACTTCAAGGAGGACTTCGCCTACACCTCCGCCGACATCCGTTTTACCACCAAGGGCGACACCCTCTACGCCATCGCCATGGCCGTTCCCGTCGACGGCAAGTTGCGCATCAAATCCCTCGCCGCATCCGCCGGTAAAATCACCACCCTCTCCATCCTCGGCTCCGCCTCGACCCCCGTCTGGCAACAAACCCCCGACGCGCTCGAGGTCACCCTGCCGGCCAACTTGCCATCTCCCCACACCGTCGCTCTCAAAATTCACGGCCCCGCCGTCCGACCCTGAGTCTCAAGCCCATCCCGGATCCTGGCGTTGCCAGTTGATTCCACCCATCCGGCCGCCAGGCGATCAACCGGCTCGCGCTTGTCGTTATGTTCGCCGACTCGGAAGCCCAAGGGTCGCATCCGATTCATCGCGGCATCGAAGAGGCTGAACGCTTGGGGCGTTTACGCCTTCCCCACCCAAAACGGTCCCCCCTTCCCATGACACCCCTCCGGACTTCACTGCTTCTTTTTACGATGCTTTTTGCCCAAGAGCCGGTTTCCGCCGAAGCGATCCGGCCCGCTCCCAGCCCGATCATGGGCTGGAGCAGTTGGAACCACTTTCGCATCCATATCGATGAGGCCATGATCCGCGAACAGGCGGACGCCCTGATCTCCAGCGGCCTGCATGCCGCCGGATACCGCTACATCAACATCGACGACGGCTACTTTGGCGGTCGTGACGAACACGGGAAGTTATTCAGCCACGAGCTGAAATTCCCCTCCGGCATGAAAGCCCTCGCCGACTACATCCGCAGCCGTGGACTCAAACCCGGCGTCTACGGCGAAGCCGGAAAGAACACCTGCGGATCATACTGGGACGCCGACACCCGCGGCGTCGGCGTGGGTTTGTTCGGCCACGAGGAACAGGACCTCCGCCAAATGCTCGTCGAATGGGGCTACGACTTCATCAAGGTCGATTGGTGCGGAGGCCAGAAGCAGAACCTTTCCGAACAGGAGCAATACACGAAAATCGGCCGGATCATCCGGCGCATAAAACCCGACGCCGTTTACAACGTCTGCCGCTGGCAATATCCCGGCGATTGGGTGAAGGACGTCGCCGATTCGTGGCGCATTTCCCAGGACATCGAACCGACCTTCGAGTCCGTCATGAAAATCGTCGATCGCTGCGAGCCGCTCTGGATCCACTGCGGCCCCGGTAAATACAACGACATGGACATGCTCCAAGTCGGCCGCGGCATGTCGCACGACGAGGATAAAACGCACTTCACGATGTGGTGCATGATGAACTCCCCGCTTCTCGCCGGAAACGACCTGCGCAAGATGACTCCGGCGACGGTCGCGATCCTCACCCACCCCGAAATCATCGCCCTCAACCAAGACCCTCTCGCCTACCAAGCCCGCCGCCTGCGCGACGACGGCGATTTCGAGCTCTGGGCCAAGCCCCTCGGAAAAACCGACGGCGGCGACATCGCCGTCACCTTGCTCAACCGCGGCCCCCAACCCGCCGCGATTTCCTTCGCGCTCGCGGAGGTCGGCATCGCGACCGATTCCGCCTACACCGTGCGCGATCTTTGGAAACGCGAGATCCTGTCCGCTTCCACCAAGGAGAAAAATCAGCGTTTCACCGTGCCACCACATGGCGTGGTCGTTCTGCGCATCCGAGGCGAGTCCGCCCGCAACTCCCCCTTCAACCCAGGCACACCCCACGCACACCCCTGACCGTCTCCCATGCACCGCCTCCTCCGTCTCACCGCCTGCCTCCTTGCTCATTTGACCTTGGCCGTTGGTCATTCCGTCGCCGCCCCCGACCTCGACTCCTCCAACGTCACCTTCACCGCCCCCGTCCCGGACTCGCGCGGCTCCATGCCCCTCGGCAACGGCGACCTTGGCCTCAACGTCTGGACCGAGCCCAACGGCGACGTCCTCTTCTACATCGGCAAGACCGACGCCTGGCTCGACAACCAAGCCATGGACCTCGTGAAGGTCGGCCGCGTCCGCGTCTCCCTTTCCCCCAGCCCCTTCACCACTGGCGGTC
>JBDLWD010000138.1:0-3100 GCA_039804465.1 Verrucomicrobiota bacterium
CGAGGCCCAGCGCCGCACTCCTTTCCAGCGCGCCGTCATGGCCCTGCGCGACAACATCGGTCTCTACGTCCGGCTTCAGGCCTCCCTGGTGCCTCCCGATTTGGATGCGCCGCTCGACGCCCTGCGCGGATTTCAAGACAACCTCTCCACCGGCATCGCGGCCGTCCGCCTTCGCCAGCAGGGCCAGCCCCACAACGAGGAGGCCGCGAAACGGGTCATGGATCTCGCCTCGCGCTTCGATTTCATGGCGAAGAACGCCTACCTGATGCCCATCCCGCCCGACGACTCCGAGAAGGACGACACCGCGTGGAGCAAAACCGGCCAGGCGCTGCTTGAGACGTTCCAGACCGGAAACATCGAGGCCCACGCCTTCAGCTACGCTGGCCTCGCCTACGCCTGGCGCGGTCAAAAGGCGGACGAATTCAACACCATCGTAAATCTCCTCCAGAAGGAGATCGACCAGCGCTTCTCGGCGCAGCTTGTGAAGGTGAACGCCGAGCAGCGTTTCAAGCACGCCGCGCCGTTTTACTCCGGCATGGTCATCTTTGTCGCCTCGCTGCTCCTCGCGGTTTTCTCCTGGCTGCGCTGGCCCGACGTGCTGGGCCGGTCCGCTTTCAACCTCCTCGCACTCGGCTTCGTGCTGATGAGCGCCGGCATCCTTACCCGGATGTGGCTCGAAGGCCGCCCGCCCGTCACCAATCTCTACTCGTCCGCGCTCTTCGTTGCCTGGGGTTCGGTCGGCCTGTGCCTCGTTCTTGAAAAAATTTACCCGCGCGGACTGGCCAGCGCGGTGGGCGGCATCATCGGCTTTTCCGGCCTGATAATCGCGCACCATTTGTCCCTCAGCGGCGACACGCTGGAGATGATGCGCGCCGTGCTAGACTCGAACTTCTGGTTGGCGACTCACGTAGTGATCATCACCATCGGCTACAGCGCCACCTACCTAGCCGGTTTTCTCGCTGCGCTGTATATTCTTCGCGGAGCATTCACCCGCAGCCTCGACCCCGAAACCGGCGGGGCGATAGAACGCATGGTCTACGGCGTGATCTGCTTCGCGACCTTGTTCAGTCTCGTCGGAACGATCCTCGGCGGCATCTGGGCCGACCAATCCTGGGGCCGGTTCTGGGGCTGGGACCCGAAGGAAAACGGCGCGCTCATCATCGTGCTCTGGAACGCCATCATCCTGCACGTGCGCTGGGGAAAACTGGCGGGGGCCCGCGGTCTCATGGCGCTGGCCGTCTTCGGTAACATTGTCACCAGCTGGAGCTGGTTTGGCACCAACCTGCTTGGCGTCGGCCTGCACAGCTACGGCTTCACCGACCGCGGCTTCTGGGCGCTCGTGTTTTTCGCCGCGAGCCAGCTGCTCCTCATCGCGCTGGCGGTTGTGCCCGGTATCCGCTGGCGCAGCGGCACGGCGCCCTACCCCGCCGCGTCCCGCTGACGCATCCCCCTCCGCCGTTAATCCTCCAGCCGCGTCAGTCCGGACGGAGGATTAAAGGAGCCGGAAAGATTGCCCGGCTCGAACAAAGCGGAGGAGAAGTCGCGATCCACCGCCGCCGTCCGCACCACGAAGCGGGTCTTGTTGCGCGTGGCTTCGTCGCGGAGCTCGACCGCCTTCACGATCCATGTCTCCCCGACCTTTTTGAGTTCAACTATCCTCATCGATTTCAACACCCGCTCGTCTGCGCCAAGTTGCTCGGCCTGCACGATGGCGTGGTATTGAGGATCCAGATACACCCGCATCGCCGCGAGGTCGGGCCGGCGTTTGGCCAGGGATGCGGGCGGATAAAGTAAAAACGCGTCGGCCGGGCGGTCGTTCAGGCGCGCCTTCCCCTCGTAGACGAAATCCGTCCAGTAAAGAAACGGCATCTGAAGGTCGAAGGCCGAGAGGTCCGTGCCGGCAAGTGGCTCGAACAAGGCGCCCTCGTCCATGCCTATCGTCGCCGCCCCGTCCGCCGCCGGCCACTGCCAGGCCGCGGGGCGCGGGCCGCCTTGGACGAGCAGCCGCTTTTCACCTTCCGCCGTGCCGAAAAGCACCAAACGGCTCACCGGACCCTCCGGGGTTCTTCCGCCCCAAAGCCGCCCCGGCACCCGACGCTCTTCGCCGCGCCGCGGCAGCACGCGCAACTCGAAGTCGAAGTAATAGTCGCCGGCGGTGTCCATCGCGCGCATCTCGCGCAGAATCTCGGCTCCAGCTTTTTGATCCGGGGGCTGCACCTGAACGTATCGCGGGACGGGCCGATTCAATCGCGACTGGGCATGAAGGGTGGTCGGCGCGCCGATTGCCCAGGCCAGGGCAAACAAAAGGCAGACGGACGAAGCCGTCTGCCGGAAAGGTTTGGAGCGTCGGTGGACCACGCCCGGAGAGACCGCGAGATTACTTGGCGGGTTCCGAGGCAGGGGCCGTCGCGGGCAAGGTCACGGAAGCGGCGGGCGCCTCGGCCGCGGGGGCGGCGGGCGCGGCCTCGGCGGCCGGGGTCGCCGCCGCCGGAACGGCGATGGCGGGCAGGGTCACCTGGGTGCGCTCGGCCCTATGCTGATGAATATGCGCCAGATAGAGGCCGAAGCTGATGACAAAGAAAGCGATCGTGCAGTTGCGGGTCATGGTAGCGAGCACGTTGCCGGTCTCCGCTCCGAAGGTAGCTTCGGTCATGCCGCCGCCCAGAGCCGCGCCGACGCCGCCATCGGACTTCGACTTCTGCATGAGCACGATAAGCACCAGAAAGGCCGACAAAAGGACCAAGGCAAAGGTAAGGAGCCAGATAACGATCGACATGGAAAATGTCCACAACACCCGCCCGCGTCGCATTTGTCAACGACGGGCCCGGCTGCGGGATCTTTTCGGCTCTCGCGCCCTTTTCAGCGCAACCTCGCGTCAAGAAAGGCGTCTAGCCAGACAGCATTCGTCCAGTCCGCCATCAGACTGACGCCCACTCTCTTTCTGATCTTAGATTTTCGCCGTCGTCATTCGCGTCGGCGCTCCAACCCTGCCATCCTCAGGCTCCCATTTCTTCGTATCCCTTATGCCCTTACGCCCGCGCCGCCTTATTCTCCCCGCCGTCCTTCTCGCCGCTTTGGCCGGAGCCTTTTTGTGGTGGCG
>JBDLWD010000139.1:0-7896 GCA_039804465.1 Verrucomicrobiota bacterium
AGGCTTGTGAGGAGGCCGGCGAGGTCGGAGGCCTTTTCGACCACGGGGCCGGACGTGATGCGGACATTCCGCCCCATTTCGGCGCCGAGGATGAGGGAGAGAGTGGTTTTGCCGAGGCCGGGCGGGCCGCTGAGGAGGATGTGGTTGAGCGCCTCGTTGCGGGAGCGGGCGGCGCCCACCATGATCTTGAGGCGCTCGACGGTCTTGGGCTGGCCCGCGAAGTCAGCGAAGGAAAGCGGGCGCAACGCGGCCTCGGCGTTGCTCACCGGCGCGGAGAGTTGCGCGGCGAGGTAGCTCAGGCCCTTGGTGTCGGCGGGCGGCGTGGCGGGTGCTGACTTGGGCGAAGGTTTGGTCATGACTGCGTTTACTTCCACTCCATCTCGGCGCCGAGGCTGCGGAGATTTTCCACGAAACGCGGGTGGGCGCGCTGGATGATCTCGGCGTGGCGCACGACGGATTTGCCCGGGATGGCGGCGGCGACCATGGCGAGGGCTACGGCGGCGCGGATGATGTAGGGCGAGTCGACCGTGGCGGGGCGGAGGGGACGGTTGCCGAAAACGATGAGGCGGTGCGGGTCGCTCACGACGGCGTGCGCGCCGAATTTTGCGAGCTCGGGGATCCACGAAAAGCCGTTTTCGTAGACCTTGTTCCAGAAATGGATCGTGCCATCGCAACGGACGGCGAGGGCGATGAGGAGCGGCAGGAGATCGACCGAAAAATAAGGCCACGGGGCGGCCTCGATCTTGGGAAGCAGATTGGAGGTGTAGGGCTCCTCGATCTTGAGTTTTTGGCCGCGGCGCACGACGGCGACCGAGCCGCCGTCGGAGTCGGTCTCGTGCTCGACGACAACGCCGAGCTTGGCGAAGGCGCGCACGATGAGGTCGAAGTGGTGGGGCAGGGCCTTCGTCACGCGCACCTCGCCGCCGGTGATGGCGCCGAGCGCGAGGAAGGTGACGATCTCATGGTAGTCGGTGCCGATGGTGATGTCTGCGCCGCGTAGTTTTTGCACGCCGGTGATGCGTATCATCGAGGTGCCGAGGCCGTCGATCTTGGCGCCCATGGCGACCAGGGCGGCGCAGAGCTCCTGAACGTGTGGCTCGCTGGCGGCGTTGATGAGGGTGGATTCGCCTTTCGCGAGCGCGGCTGCCATGGCGAAGTTTTCCGTGACGGTGACGGACATGTAGTCGCACCAGTGGCGGGCGCCGACGAAACCGCCCGGCAGGGCGATGACAAGCGGGTCGCCGGAGCCGACGGTGGCGCCGAGCGCGGCGAGAATTTCCAAGTGGGGGTCTATCTCGCGCACGCCGAGCGAGCAGCCTTTGGCGTTGGCCAAAATGGTGATGCGGCGCAGGCGGTGGAGCAGGGCGGGGAAGAGCAGCACCGTCGAACGCATGTCCGAGGGCAGTTCGTCGTTGGCGAGCGTGCTGCGGAAGCCGGAGTGGTCGAGGCGCATGACGCCGGCGGCGCGGTCCCAGTCGATGCGCGAGCCCTGCGAGGTGAGGAAGGCGACCAGCTTGTTGAGATCGGTGATGTCGGGAACGTTGCGCAGCGTGACGGGCTCGTCGGTGAGCAGCGTGGCGCAGAAGATCGGCAGCACGGAGTTCTTGTTGCCCGAGGGAACGATGGTGCCGGAGAGCGGCTTGCCACCTGACACGTGAAGGTCGGCCATGGAGGGGGAGCGGGGGAGGAGAAGGGTTGTGGGCGGGAGCCCAAAAAAAGGCGCCCGCCGAAAGGGCGGACGCCTTGAAAATGCGCGGGGGCGCGGAGGCTTTGGCAAGGCTTTTGGCCTGACTAATCAGCCAACGGGGCCGGAGGGGCGGGACTCGCCCTCGGGACGGGGACCGCCACGGCCGCGTCCGCCACGGCGACGGCGACGGCGGCCGCCGTTGCCCTGCTCGCCCTCTGGGCGGGGGCTGCGGTTTTCTCCGCCTTGGAATCCTTCGGGGCGGGGGCCGCCACGACCGCGGCCGCCGCGATGGCGGCCGCCTTCACGACGACCATTGCCTTCGGGACGGGGACCGCGGCCGTCGCGTGTGATCTCGTCGCCAGGCGCGGGAGCCTCGGCGGAGGAGCCGCCGAAGATGCCTTTCAACCAGCCGAGGAAGCCGCCCGATTTTTCGGGTTTGGCGGGGGCCGTCGCGGGAGTGGGGGAGGGGACTGGGCGTGCGCTCTCGCGACGTTCCTCTCGGCGAAACTCGCCGCCTTCGCGACGGGGCTCGCGGCTTTCGCGGCGAGGCTGTTCGCCGGAGCGGGGCTCCTGCGGGCGCAGCGGCGCGATGTCGCGGGTGACGACGGGCTTGCGCTCCGGGCGGAATACCGGGCGGTCGCCGGCCGGAGTAACGGCTGCGCCGGAGCCTGGCGACTCCCAGCTCGTGGTGGGCCGGGGGGCCGCGGGAGGCAGGATGTTAAGCTCGGCCTTGGGTTCCGAAGAGACCGACGCGGGAGCGGGGGCAGCGGGTGCGACCGCAGCCACTGGAGCCGCCACCGGTGCAGGCTCAGGAGCCACGGGTGCTGGTGCGGGTGAGGGGGCCTCGGCGGGTGCCGCAGCCTCTACAGCCGGTTGGGCGGGAGTGATCTCGGGCGCGGAGG
Organism: Verrucomicrobiota bacterium; assembly: GCA_039804465.1. Classification (GTDB taxonomy): domain Bacteria; phylum Verrucomicrobiota; class Verrucomicrobiia; order Opitutales; family Opitutaceae; genus IMCC26134_A. The sequence continues at coordinate 2,590 of JBDLWD010000139.1, forward strand.
CGAACGGGTTCACGTATTCGGTTTTGGCGACGATCACCTGGACGGCGGTCGGTTGGTAGGCGGCGGGCGCGGAGGCGGACGCGGCCTGGCTGGCGGGGCGGGCGGGGCGTTTGCCACGGGCCAGCCCGGTGCCGCGCGATGAGCCAAAGCCGTCGATTGCGACGGGGGCGGCGGCGGGCGCGGCAGGGGTCTCGACGGGCGCCGGTGAGGGCGTGGCGTCGGACGGATTATTCTCGGACATGTCTGGTTTGTGTTGTTGTTAGAAGCGCGCTCACCGCAAGGGCGCGGGAGCGGCGCGAGTGATGGTCCCGGGCAGAGCACAAGGCTCGGTCACGCGGGGACGATCACTGTCTAACATCGTGGTCTTCAGGGCGCGGCGCAATCTTTGTTTGTAGTGATCTTCCTGCGACAATCCTAGGCTGGAGCGGTGCTTGCCAAGGGGCTGCGCGCTTCCCACCGTTTGCGTCCCAACATGGACAAGCTCGAAGAAATCTTCCGCATGCAGGACGCCCTCAACGCACGCATCGGCGTGAATCTGCCCCCCTCCTCCGACGAGGAGAAGGCCAAGTGGATCCTCAATTACACCCGCGCCATGCAGCAGGAGACCGCCGAGTTGATCGACAGCGTGCCGTGGAAGTGGTGGGCCAAATACCAGAAGTTCGACGAGCAGAACGCCAAGGTCGAGGTGGTCGATCTGTTCCACTTTCTCGTGTCGCTCGCCCAAACCCTCGGCATGAGCGCGGATGACGTCTATCAGGCCTACCTGAAGAAGAACCAAGTCAATCACCAGCGTCAGGACTCGGGTTACGTCAAGAAGGACGAGGCCGACTCCAAGCACATCTGAGCGGTTTGCGGGTGGGTCGGGCCCGCCGCCTTGCTCTCCGGCAGCCCTTCATTTTTTGAGGTGCTCGAAATCGTCACCGTCGCTTTGACGGGGTTTCGCGCGCGATCTTGTTGGGCGCGCCATGATCAAGCCCGGCCAAAAACTAAAGACCAACTTCAAACTCAAGATTGTCCGCGACGGCACCGAAGCCGATGTCGCGTTCAAGGACCTGCTGACCAAGCCGACCATCGTGTCGGTTTACATGAAAAACAACACGGGTTCGTGCGACAAACAGAACGACTCCCTCGCGGCCCACTCGGACGAGTTTTCCAAACTCGGCTACAACCTCGTTGCCGTATCGCGCGACACCTGCGGATCCCATCTGAAATACGCGGTTAAAAAGAAGATCGCCTACACCCTCGCGAGCGACCCCGACGACCTCTTCGCCAAGGCCGCCGACGCCATCGTGGAGAAGTCGATGTATGGAAAAACCTACGAGGGTCCGGCGCGCGCCGCGTTCGTGATCGGCAAGGATGGCACAGTGCTCGCGGTCGCGGAGAAGGTCGATACCAAGGATCACGCCGCTCAGTTGCACGCTTTGCTCGACACGTTGAAGTGACCGTCGGGGGCCGGCCTGAGGGTTGGTCGGGACAGGCGCCGCTTTCAGCCCGCTTGCGCCTGCCCGCCGCCAAGTCTTGCATGGTGTCAACATGAGTCGCCCGTCCCCCTCTCAAGGTCAGCCACCGTCCTTGCAAGAACTGCGCGCCGCGCGCGGTGCATCGTCATCTTGCGCGCACCGCTTCCGCCGGTGGTTCATCGCCGCTGGCGTTTTGGTTTTTCTGATCCTCTTCGGCTTTTTCGGTCTTCCGCCGATCATCAAGGCGCAGGCGATCAAGCAACTGTCCTCACGGCTGGGGCGTCAGGTCTCGATCGAGAAAATCCGCGTCAACCCCCTCGTGCTTTCCACCAGCATCGAGGGTTTTTCCGTCGCCGAGGCGGATCCCGCCGCGAGCGAGTTCACCGGGTGGCGGCGGCTCTACGTCAACTTCGACTCCTGGTCTCTGGTCAGGGGCGAGATCGGCTTTGAGGAAATCGCGTTGGACGGCTTCCGGGCCCGTGTGGCGAGAATCAAGGGCGGCGCACATAATTTTGACGACATCCTCGCTAGGGTGACCGCCGATCTGGCGGCGGTAAACAAGCCAGAGGCAAAGCCTGCCGATCCGGCAGCCTCGGCCAGGCCTACGCCGCTTTCCATTGGCGTGCTCGCGGTTTCCGACGCACAGGTCTCGTTCTCGGATTCCAGCCTTGACCGGCCATTTTCGACCGTGGTGGGGCCGCTTTCCTTTGGCCTGCAGAAATTCCGCACCGTAGGGGATCCCAATTCGCCCTACCAATTCGAGGCGGTGACCGCGGCGGGCGAACGAATCGCCTGGCGCGGCACCGTGTCCGCTGACCCGGTTAAGTCGCAGGGCGAACTTACCCTCGCCAACATCGATGTAGCACGCCTTTCGCCTTATCATCATCATTTCATGGATGGTGAATTGCGCTCCGCATTCGTCGACTTCTCGGGCAAGTATACATTCGAATTAAAGGGTGCTGCGCCCGCGCTGACTTTGACCGACGGAGCTTTCACGCTTCGCGACGTGCGATTCGGCGCGCCGGGTGTCGAGGCCGACGCCTTCGCGCTGAAGCGTCTCGCCTTCACCGGAATTTCCGCCGACTCCGTCGCGCTAAAGGCGGCAATCGCAAAAATCGCCGTCGAAGGCGTCGATTTGAAAGTAAGGCGCGACGCCGACGGCATCGATCTCCTGCGTCTGGTCGCGCCGCGCCAGCCGGATTCCCCCGCATCTGTCGCGACCTCGGCTTCCGCGTCGGCCGCGGCCCCCGTGTCCTTGCCGGTCGTCACGCTGGGCGAGTTGTCCGTTTCGGGCGTGCGCTTTACTGCGATCGACCTCACCACGCCTCGTCTTGCCGAACATCGCGTGGAGGACCTGGTGTTTTCGATTCGCGACCTCGATTCGTCCAAATTGGACAAGAGCCTGCCCCTTTCTCTTGAAGTTAAGTTGCCCGAAGGCGGCCGCGTGGCGGTCAATGGCTCCGCCGCGGCACAACCGCTCGCCGCCGAACTCGAAGTCGTGCTGGAGCGAGTCCCCTTCTCCAACGCCAGTCCCTACATCGAGCCCTACCTCAACGTCCGCATGGCGGGCGGTGTCATCCGCGTGAACGGCAAGGCCGCGTTGCGCGACGGCGCGGCGTCTTTCGCGGGTGATTTCGGCATCGCCGGTTTCCGCACCGTGGATGGCAAGCTGGCCGAGGATTTCGTGAAGTGGACCGACTTCTCCATCACCGGAATCAAGGCCGCCACCGCGCCTCTCGCCTTTCATGCCGACGAGATCCGCTTCGTTGATCCCAGCGCCACCGTTCGCGTCGAGGCCGACGGCACGCTCAACATCGCGCAGGCGCCGGCCGCACCTGCTGAAGTCGCGCCGACCGGCGCCAGCATCCCTGCCGCTGCGCCCGAGTCCACCGCAGCGGCCGCCGCCCCCGCCGCGCGAGCGACCCTGCCGATCGCGGTCACGATCGGCAGGGTCGCCTTCGAGCGCGCCGCGTTCCGTTTCGAGGATCGCTCCATCAAGCCGGCGGCGCGCGGCGGGATCGGCGATTTCACTGGAGCGATCACAGGACTTTCCTCCGAGGCCCTCGGCCGGGCCGACGTCGATCTGCGCGGCAAAGTCGACGGCGTTGCCCCTTTCGCCATCACGGGGAAGCTCAATCCCCTCGGCCAGCCGGCCTTCGTCGACCTGAAGGTGGATTTCAAGGGCATCGACCTCCAGCCGGGCGCCGGTCCCTACATCGGCAAGTTCGCCGGTCGCGAGCTTGCCCGCGGCAACCTCAACGTCGCCGTTAGCGCGAAGCTCCAGGACCGCAAATTGGATACGAGCAACGTGGTCACGCTCGATCAGTTTTTCCTCGGCGCAAAGACCGACAGTCCCGACGCCACCAAGCTGCCCGTGGGACTGGCGCTCGCGCTGCTCCGCGACACCGACGGCAAGATCGTCATCGACCTGCCGGTAAAGGGCAGCCTCGACGACCCGAGCTTCAAAATCGGCCGCGTGGTCGTGCGCGTGCTCGTTAACATTCTCACCAAGGCCGCCACCTCGCCATTTTCCCTTCTGGGCGCGGCTTTCGGCGGCGGCGGAGACGAACTCGGCTGGCAGGATTTTCCAGCCGGAGCGACCACGCTGGACGAGGCCGGCGTCAAGAAACTGGAGACCGTCGCCAAGGCGCTCAACGCACGCCCGGCACTCAGTCTGGATATCGTAGGCGCCTACGATCCAACGGCCGATCGCGACGCGTTGCAGCGCGCGAAGCTCGATCAACAGATTCGCGCCGCCGCCTGGGAGGCGCGCCGCCAGGTCGATCCCAACACGCCTTCTCCCGAGCAGATGGAGATCACGCCCGAATTGCGCGCCGGCATGCTAGCCCGTCTCTACGTTTCGGCCTTCCCTCCCGCGCCGGGCGAACTCTCTCCCGTGGTCGTGGCGTCTTCCGCGGTTCCGTTCGCACAGGCCGCGGGTGCCGAGCCTGCTGAACGTCCGCGCTCCACCGCAGGACGTCCCACCAAGTTCAACAAGCGCACGGTCTCCGCGACTCCGCGTCAGGGCTCGGTCGCAATGGCCGCGGCCCACGCCGCCGCTCGAGACGGGTCGGCTGCTCCGGCCGCCGAGGCCGCTTCTGTCGGCGTGTGCGAGTCATCAGCTCCCGGCGAGACCGGAGCGCCGGTTGCCCCCGCGGTCACGCCCGAGGAAATGTTCGCCAAACTGGCCGCGCGTATCGAAATCGCCGACGCCGAACTGCATGCATTGGGCGAGGTCCGGGCACAGGCGATCCGCGCATGGCTCTTGGAGAATGGAAAAGTTTCGGGCGAGCGCATCTTCCTTGGGCCGGTGACGGCCGGCGGCGGCCGCGTGAACCTTAATCTGAAGTGATCGCACCGATCCGCGCGGCGACGCGCTGGCTGGGAAATCAGTTCTCCACTCGCAACACGTAGACCACGCCCTTCTCGCTGCCGAAGGCGAGGAAGCGGTCGTCGGGCGACCAGGCTAGCTTGGTCGCCGCCGAGGGCATCTTGATCGTGGCGCGCAGCGGCTGGGCGCGCTCGGGGCTCCAGAGCTGGAGAACTCCGTCGCGGCTTGCGGAGGCGAGCAGGCCGTGGCGGTTTTGAAAGGCCACGGCGACCAGCGGCGCGTCGTGCGGAAGCATGGCGGGTTCGCGTCCCTCGGGGCCGGCGCCCGAGCAGTCCCACACGCAAACGTCCTGCCCGCCGGTGGTGGCCAGACGGATTCCGGTAAAGTCGAAGCTGATTTGCCGCACCTTCGTCTCGGAGCCGCTCATGTGAAACTCCTGGTCCTCCTCGGGGAGCCAGAGGTGAACGCTCGGGTCGGCGTTGCCGGAGACGAGCCAGCGTCCGTCGGGCGGAGACC
>JBDLWD010000140.1:0-3527 GCA_039804465.1 Verrucomicrobiota bacterium
ACCGGGGTGTAAAGCTGCCAGGAGGTCTCGGCCTCGTCGCCGCGAATGAAGAGGGTGCCGTCGCCGATCATGGCGTCGAGGACGAGGCGCTCGTAGGCCTCGGGCGTGTTGGAGCCGAAGGTCGCGGAGTAGCGGAAATTCATCTTCACCGGCTGGGTGCGGGTCTCGAGACCAGGCACTTTTCCGTTGAGAATGAGCGAGAGCCCCTCGTCGGGCTGGATCTGGAAAGCGAGGGTGTTGGGCGCGAGGTCGAAGCGATCGCTGCCCGCGAAGAGCGTGCCGGGCGGACGCTTGAACTGCACCGCGATCTCGGTGACGCGGCGGGCCATGCGTTTGCCGGAGCGCAGATAGAAGGGCACGCCCTGCCAACGCCAGTTGTTGATCGAGAGACGCACGGCGGCGTAGGTCTCGGTGGCGGAGGTCTGCGGGATGTCCTGCTCCTCGAGGTAGCCCTTGGAGGGTTTGCCGCCGATCATGCCGGCGGAATACTGGGCGCGGGCGACGTCGCCACCGGGACCAAGGTTGAGGGGCTGGATGGCCTTGAGGACCTTGACCTTCTCGTTGCGCACGGCCTCGGCGTCGAGCGACACGGGGGGCTCCATCGCGGTGAGCGCGACGAGCTGCATGGTGTGGTTCTGGATCATGTCGCGCAGGGCGCCGCTCTGGTCGTAGTAGCCGCCGCGGGTGCCCACGCCGACCTCCTCGGCCACGGTGATCTGCACGTGGTCGATGTAGTTGCGGTTCCAGAGGGGCTCGAAGATCGAGTTGGAGAAGCGCTGGACGAGCAGGTCCTGCACCGTCTCCTTGCCGAGGTAGTGGTCGATCCGATACACCTGATGTTCCTCGAGCACCTCGCGGATCACGCCGTTGAGGGCCACTGCGGACTCGAGGTCCTTGCCGAAGGGTTTCTCGATGATCACCTTCGTGTGGAGCGCGGTGCCGAGGCGGCGCGAGGCGAGGCCGGAGGCGCCGAGGTTGCGCAAGATGGGTGCGAAAACCGAGGGCGGGGTGGAGACGTAGAAGAGGACCTGGAGGTCGCGGCCGAGCTTATTCTCGATGCCGTTGATGTGGGCGGCGAGGCGTTGGAAGGCCTCGGGCTCATCGTAGCCGCCGGCGACGTAGGTGGTGTTGGTGGAGACGTGGCTCCAGACGTCCTGGTTGAGCTCGCGGCGGGAAAACTCCTTGATCGCGCCGGCCGCGATGCCGCGAAACTCATCGTCCGGGATGGCCTTGCGGCCGTAGCCCACGAGGAAGAAGTCGGCGGGCAGGAGGTGGTCGAAGGCGAGGTTGTAGATCGCCGGGATGAGCTTGCGCGCGGTAAGGTCGCCCGAGGCGCCAAAGATGACGATCACCGTGGGCGGCGTGCCGCGGTGTTTGCTCAAACCTTGCAGGAAAGGATGACGAGGCGCTTCGGACATGGCGTAAAAACACCCAGACTAGGCGTCGGGCATGCGCCTCCGGCAAGGCTAATGCTTTGAATAATCACAGGAACCCAAACTCCGCGGTTGAAGGGTAACTGAAACCCGGACACTGCGATTAAAAGGGCGGCCTTTCGTTCGAGCGGATAGGACCTTCGTCCGCTCTTCCTGACCGGAAGCAAATGTGCGAAACTTGACGGAAAAACCAAACGCAGGTCGCCTTCGCCGCAAGTTGGTGCGTGGAGAATTAAGGCGTCTCCTGAACTACTGGACCGGAAAGTGCGAGATCCCGACATCGCCGGAATCGCCACGTGCCTCTTGCGCACGTGCAGACGCGGTAGAGGCCAAAGCGGCTCGTGCCCTTCCGTGATCAGGCCAACGGCGCACGATCTCGGTAAGAATCACTCGCGACGCCGCGATCTTCTTTTCCGCATGTGCGCGCTCGGCCAAGACGAGCAACTCCTCCGATCTCTGGGATCCGGCATCTCGCAGGGCCTGGCTTACGGCCAGTTTCAAACGCGACAGATCTTCCAATAGGACGCAGAGTGCTATCTCGCGTTGCTCGATCTCGATGCGTTTATCCTCCCACCAAGACGGCATGCGGCGCTTGGCTTCATCTAGATTTCTCAACGCCTCCTCCGCGCGGCCGGCGGCCATATCCGCATCTATCGCTTGGAAAAAGCTAGGAGCAGAAACCACCGGCGAAACGTCGGCTTGGACTAGCCCCGGCTTCTTCTCCGCGCGCACCGTAGCCAAAGCAGCCTCCACCTGCCGACGGCGCTGCTCGATCCTGTGACTTTCCGGATATGCGCCCTCGGCCAAAACCAATGCCTCACTCGCCCCTTCAACTCGCCCGGCAGCCATCATGCAATCAGCGATTTGCAGATATAGGCGGAGCCGCCCATCATGCTTTGCCAGTTGCTCAAGCACGGTTGATTTCGCGGCCGAGGCGCCCGTCATGCAGTAGTCAATGAGCGCCTCGCTGATCTGGACATACTGCTTTATAGCGGGCGCCAGACTATCGCGGCGGGCACCCAGCAAATCGCGCGTTACGCGGGCCTGGTCCCAATCCGCAGCCTCCATCTGGGCCACCAAGCGTCCAAATTGCACTTGCTGCACATTATGGCCGTGTTCGTTCATGGCTCTTTCCAAGCGCTTTAGCAAATCCACGCCGCCTGCCGAACCCAGTTCACTTGCCAGACCCTCAAGCAAGAATCGGTTGGAGCCGAAACGAAACAATAGCTCGTCTAGCGCCGCGGCAGCCTCTTGCGATCTTCCCGCTAGTTGGTTCTGCACCACGCTCATCGTGGCAAAACCCGGCCTGGAAGGATTCAAGGCGCGCAGTCGCGCCAAGGCGGTATCCATCTCGGAAAAACGTCCCGCCTGCCGACAGATTCCAACATACAATGCCCAAAGCTCGGGGTCGGCAGGCTGCCGGTGCGTCCAATTGCGAATATCCTCGAGAGCGGCATCGAAATCGCGTCGGGCGAGGGCGACTTGCAGCCGCAGGCGTCGCGCCCATGCCTCTTCCGGAGCCGCCAGAGCGGAGACAAACCGCCGGGCAGTAGCGATTTCTCCTATCTCCAGCAAAGCCCCCGTCTCAGCCGAGTCCAACAACCTCCAAGAGGAATCGGCTAGGCCAGCCGTCGTTCGCGCCTCCCTGCAAAACTCCACAGTTCTATGAGGTAAGTCCGCTTCTTGCAGATACGAGATTGCAGCACCGAGATACTCTTCGGTGACAATGCCGTGTCGCAGACCTTCAAAGAGAACGCGCACGCCAAGATCGCGACGTAAAAACGACGCGTAATAGCCAGCCAGTATCAGCCTTGAATCCGCATCCCCCGGCCGGCGGGCCAGCCCCATACGCAGCAGCGCGAACGCCTCGCCATGTCTGCCTTTGCCAAAGTTTTCGCGCGCCTGCGCTAGAAACGCTTCACCACGAAGAGAAGGGATTTCTTTCCACCGCCACGGGGCGATTAAGTAGTTGTAAGATATCTTGTTAAACGGTTCTCTCGCCAGCTTGGCGTGCAGCACCGCAGCTCCCGCGAAATAGCCGACCAAAGCGAAAACCGCCGACCACGCGAGCATTCCGCGCACACTAATCAAAAC
>JBDLWD010000141.1:0-2762 GCA_039804465.1 Verrucomicrobiota bacterium
GGAGGATTCTCCATGAGCCGGGGTTCGAGCTCGGCCACCACCCAGGTGTCTCGCTCCAACTCGCCCTCCAGTTGCCCGCCGCTCCAGCCGGCGTAGCCGAGAAAACCCCGCAGCACCACGCCCTCCTGCCCCGCCAGGTCGGCGGCGCGCCCCGGCTCCAGGCCAAAGAGCACCTGCACTCCCGGCTCCTCGCCCTCGCCGCCCGGATGCGGACGCCAGGCGCAGAGGATGAGCTGGCGCTTCTCCACCGGCCCGCCCTCGAAGAGCGGCACGTCCGAAAGCGGCCCGAGCGCGAAGTCGCCGCCCAGCTCGCCGAGCCGGCGCTTGAGGGGACGATTCAACACCACGCCCATCGCGCCTTCCTTGTCGTGGCTCGACATCATGATCGCGGTGCGGCGAAACGTCGCGTCGCGCAGAACCGGATGGGCCAGCAACAGCGAGCCGGCCAGCGATTCGGACTCGGGTTCGGGACGCGAGCGCATGTATTACAGAAGGTGCGATCGGAGCCGGCGCCGGCAACTACAGCTGCGTGATTCGCACGCCTGCGTCGGCGAGCAGCGGCACCACGATCGGATCGTTTTTGTAATCCTGCCGGTAGCGGATCTCCGCGATGCCGGCCGCCGCGAGGATCTTCGCGCAATTGATGCACGGGAAATGGGTCACATAGGCGGTGCAGCCCTCGACCGAACTGCCGCGCCGGGCCGCGTCCGCGACGGCGTTTTGCTCGGCATGAACGGTCGCCTGCTCGTGCCCCTCCCGCACCCGGGAGGTGTGGGGAGTGCCAGGCAGGAACCCGTTGTAACCCGCCGCCACGATGCGATTCTTGCGATCACCGGCGGTCACAATCACGCAGCCCACATGCAGTCGCTCGCAAGGACTCCGGGTGGAAAGCAGGACGGCCGTGGCCATGAAATAATCGTCCCAAGACGGACGCTCCCCGAACTGGGAGGCGGCGTTGGCGATGAGATCGACGGGAGACTGCGCGCTCGACATGCCCGACGGAACCAAGGGCGCGCGCCCGAAAACGCCACCCGATTTTTCCCGCGCCCCGACAACCTTCCACCAGACCTCGGCCGGGTATCGGGTTCCATGTGTCCCCGACCAATGTTCGTATTACGAACATTGGTCTGCACGCGGTGCGCTGGAGGCAGCAGGGACGGATAAGAGGCGGGGGTTGGTCGCGGGGCTCAGCCGCCGAGCAGCTTCACCCGCCGCTGCTTGAGCGGGAATTGCACGGTCACGGTCGTGCCCTTGCCGGGATTGCTCTCCACCGCGATCTGCCCGCCATGCGCGCGCAAGATGCGCTGCACGACCATCATGCCCAGGCCGTGTCCGGACGGCTTGGTCGTGTGGTATGGCTCGAACAAACGCGCCAGATCCTCGGGCTTGATGCCGCTGCCGTTGTCGGCAAACGCGAGCGAGACGTGCTCCTCGTCCGCGCTCGCCGTGATGCGCAGGCGCCCGCCCGGCCCCATCGCCTCCGCGGCGTTTTTCACCAGGTTAAAAAACACCTGCTTAACCTGGTCCTTGTCCGCGAGCACGACCGGCAGGTCGGCCGGGCTCTCCACCTCCACGCTCACGCCGCGATCGGCGAGCTCGCGCTCTTGGAAGGCCAGAACCTCGGCCAGCACCTGGGCCAACCGGGTGTCGGAGAGATCGGGCGCACGCGGCCGGATGGCCTGCAGAAAATTCGCAATGATGCCATCAAGACGCGCCACCTCCTCCTGACAGACGCGCAACGAATCGCCCAGCGCCTGCGCATCCTTTTCGTCGATGCCGCGCAGCTTGCGCAGCTTTCGCTCCACCACCTGGAGGTGGATGGTGAGCGAATTGAGCGGATTGCCCAGCTCGTGCGCCACGCCGGCGGCAAGGAGGACGATGGACGCGACGCGCTCGCTCTCGATGCGCTGGTCGGTGTCGAGCTTGTCGCGCGTGATGTCGGTCAACACCACCGCGAAGCGGCGCGCTTCGCCGCCCGCGTCGGCTTCATCTGAAGAGGCGGCGAAGGGCACGAGATAGAGCCGCACCGCGCGCGGCTCGGGGTAGCTGAGCTCGATCTCGCGCGTGAGGCTGGTGGCGGCGTCGAGCGCGGGCGTGAGAAGCGGACGCAGCCCGGGCGCGAGGCGCCAAAGCGTCGCGCCGCCGGCGTCGGGGGTCTTGAAGCCGAGCAATCGCTGGGCGGCGGCGTTGGCATACGCGATGCCCCCGTCCGCATCGACCACCAGCACGCCCTCCTGGAGGACGTTAAAGACGCGCTCAAACAGCCCGCGCTCGCGGCCCAGCCGGTGGGCGAGCGAGGACAGCGTGGCTTTGTCGAGCGTCTCGAGGCGCTCGAGCATCCGCACGAGGGAACTGGGTTTCTTGACGGCCAAGTTGCGCGAATGAAGGCGGGCGTCCGGCGCCTTGGCAACGCCAGGCGATGGCCGGGATCAGAGCCCCAAGGCGCGGCTCAACAGGCGACTGGCCTGGGCGGTGCCGACCTGCCTGAGGGTGCCGTCGAGCACGATGGGCTCGACTAGGGTAGCGTAGGAATCGGCTTGGGCGCCGTCTGCGGCGGCGGGAGCCAGCACGCGCAGGGCGGCAAGGTTGTCCGCGAGCTTCCCGCGAGCGCCGAGATCAAGCCGCAGGTTCATCGGCAGGTCGGCGAAGGAACGCCCCGGGATGGAGCGCAGTCCGCCGGCCCCGGCGAGCTTGAGCTCGGGGGACAGCAGGCTGATGCGGCCGACCTCGATCGAGCCGTCGGCCGCGCGCTTCGCCTCGAT
>JBDLWD010000142.1:0-2678 GCA_039804465.1 Verrucomicrobiota bacterium
AAACCGAGCGCGACCAGCTCGGCGCGGCTCAGGCCCTCCTCGATGTAACCCTGCAGCAATGCATCCAATACTTCGTAGGGCGGGAGGCTGTCCTGGTCGACTTGGCCGGGACGCAGCTCGGCGCTGGGTGGTTTTTCGATGGTGTTGCGCGGGATGACATCTCGGCCCGCCTGTTCGTTGATCCAGCGGCAGAGAGCGTAGACCTGAGTCTTGAAGAGGTCGCTGATCACGGCGAGGCCGCCGCACATGTCTCCGTAGAGCGTGCAGTAGCCGACGGCGACCTCGCTTTTGTTGCCCGTGGTGAGAAGGAGCGCGCCGAACTTGTTCGAGAGCGCCATCATCAGCACGCCGCGGGTGCGGGCCTGAAGGTTCTCCTCGGTGACGTCGGGAGCGCGGCCCGCGAAGACCGGCCCGAGGGCGCGCTCGGCGGAGGCTACGGTGTCGGCGATGGAGATGGTCTCGAACCGGATGCCGAGATTTTGCGCGAGGATGCGGGCGTCGTCCTTCGAGTGCTCGCTCGAAACGGCGGAGGGCAGCGAGATGCCGATGACGTTTTCCGGCCCGAATGCGGCCACGGCCAGCTCGGCCACGAGGGCTGAGTCGATGCCGCCGGAGAGTGCGATGAGGGCGCGGGTGAAGCCGCTCTTGTGCGCGTAGTCGCGCAGGCCGAGGACGAGCGCGGCGTGGATGTCGGTGAGCGAGGAGCCGGGAGCCGCGAGCGAGGAGTCGGATGGGGAGATCGGAGCAGCAAGGTCCACCACGCGGCATTCTTCGGCGAAGGCGGCGAGGCGCGCGGTGATTGCTCCTTTGGCCGACACGACGAGGGAGCGGCCGTCGAAGATAAGTTCGTCGTTTCCGCCGATGGCGTTGCAGTAGACGACGGGCGCGGCGAGGTCGCGGGCCAGCTCGGTGACTATGCGTTCGCGCAGGCCTGCCTTGCCGGCATACCACGGGCTGGCGGAGAGATTGACCAGCAGGTCGACGCCCTCGTGCTTGAGGTGCGCTACTGGGTCAAAGCGGTGCAGGCGGGTGTCGCCGGGGGATTCGTTGGCCCAGATGTCCTCGCAGATGGTGACGCCGATGCGTTTGCCGGCGTGGACGATGACCGAAGGCGCGGGGGCGGGCTCGAAGTAGCGGTCCTCGTCAAAGACGTCGTAGGTGGGCAGGAGGCACTTTTTCGCGATCTGCTGCACGCGGCCGTGGTGGCAGAAGGCGGCGGCGTTGAAGGCGCGCCGGCCCTGCTCATGAGGGTTTGCCACGACGGTGCCGACGAGCAAGGGCACGGCGCCGGTGGCGGCGGCGAGCTCGGCGGTGGCGTTTTCCACGTCCTGCACGAAGCGGCTGCGCAGCAACAGGTCGCGCGGTGGGTAGCCGCAGACCGCAAGCTCCGGCGTGACCACCAGCTCGGCGCCGGCGGCCACGAGCTCGTGGTAGGCGGTGAGGAGGCGGCGAAGATTGCCGGCGAGATCGCCGACGGTCGGGTTGAGCTGGGCGAGACCGATGTGCATGAGAGCGAGGAGCAGGGAGCGAGGAGCAGGGAGCGGGGAGCAGGGAGCGGGGAGGGGGATAAGGAGGCGATACGTTGGCGCTCGTCCTGCGGGTGACAACTCGCAAGCCTCTCCCGATCCATGTCCGAATTCGCCGCCGATTTCGCCTCCGATCCGCTTATCCTCGCGTCCGCCTCGCCGCGCCGCCGCGAGTTGCTCGGCGCGCTCGGGGCGCGTTTCGAGGTGGTGGTGGCCAACGTCACCGAGCATGAGGACCCGACGCTGGACCCTCGGGTGATGGTCGCGCGCAACTCCGCCCTCAAGGCCGACGCGGTGGCGGAGTTGCACCCCCGTGCCTGGGTGCTCGGAGCGGACACCACGGTGTTCATCGACGGGCATGCGCTCAACAAACCCGCGGACCTCGACGCCGCGCGGGCCATGTTGCGCCGGCTTAGCGGGCGCTCGCACACGGTGTTCACCGGCGTGGCGCTGCGACACGCGGAGCGGGGCGTGCGGGTGGATCGAGGCGTGGCGAGCGAGGTGGAGTTTCGCGCGCTCTCGGATGCGGACATCGAGGAATATCTGCGGCTTGTGCACGTGTTGGACAAGGCGGGGGCCTACGCGATCCAGGAGCACGGCGAGCGTATCGTGGCGGGGCACCGGGGCTCGTTGAGCAACATCATCGGCCTGCCGGTGGACGAGGTGAGAGAACTTTTGACCCGCCACGGCATCCTGCGCTGATTGCGCGATTCGTTACGCAATGTCCGCCGTCCTCGCCCAGCCTGGTTCCGTTCGCCCGCCCCGCGGGGAAGGGCGGCCTGCGCGCGAGCTGGCCGAGCGCAGGCCGGCTTGGATGGCGGGTTTGGCCGGCACCGCGGTCGCGCACGCCGTGTTGCTCATCGTGCTGTGGCTGATGCCGCGCGATTTTAACGACTCCGGCTCGACGGCCAACTCGACCCAATCGGAGCGGTCCTTCGAGATCGAGCTCACGCCGGAGCTTTTCCGGCCGGTCGCGCCCCCCGCGACGCAGCCGCCCCGCTTCGTGGAGGTGAATCCCGCCGCGCCGGACAACGCGCCGGACCAGACGTCGTTGGTCGGCGCGCAAAACCAGCAGGTCGCCCAGCCCGTGCCCACGCCCGACGGCCGGACCGACACGCCCAAAGTTGATGGCGAAGGCGATAAAAACGCCAC
>JBDLWD010000143.1:0-7808 GCA_039804465.1 Verrucomicrobiota bacterium
AGAACTTCAAGCCGACGGAAAGCGCGATAGCGTGGAGCGAGTTGTCGTATGTCCCATCCGCAGTGGCTCCGGTCAGCGAAGCCGGGCTGCCAACGACCCTCCGATTGCCGCCGTCCGCGTAGTGGTAGGCGAGGTCGACGCTGTAACGTTCGCCGTGATATCCGGCGCCAAGGGAGTAAAACGATCGGTCGCTGTCTGGCACGGCCGGGGTGTAGGAAGAGGAGGGGACCGAGTTCTCGGTGAAGCAGTAGCCGGCGCTGATGTTGAAGGCCCCGAAATAGCGGGTTACGCCGAACTCATAGAAGAGTCCGGACTCCCAGTTGAACGGCAAGGAGACGGGGCCGGAGGGTTTGCGAATCGTGACGGTATTAAGGCGGTCCCAGTTGGTCCAATCGAGGTTGACCTCGAGGTTCCAGTCCTGGGTGGGGCGGAATGACCACCCGGCGATCACGACCTCGGGGAATTCGAAGGTGGCGCTGGCGGGCTCACCGGGAATTATGGGAAGGGTTTGCGAATCGCCCTCAAGACGGACGCGCGTGGAGTGACTGTAGCTCACGCCGAACCAGTTTCGCTCGCTGAGCTGCCAGAGAACTCCGAGGTTGGCGCCGAAGGTGTCGCCATCGCCCTCAAAGCGGAAGAGATCGTTCGGGCCGGAGACGCCAATGCCGCGTCGAAGATCGGTGGTAACGTGGTTGTAGGTGACGCTACCGCCCAGCGAGAGACCGGGTGCCGCCTGCCACGCCGAGGAGAAGTTGTAAGTGCGGAACTCTTGCTCGTTGCGCAGGGCGAGAGTGCGGAGCGGTGAGCCGGCTGGCCATTCGGTTTCGAGGCCGAAGGGCGCATACATGCCGAAGCCGAAGGTCCAGCTCGCGCCCTCGGGTTTCCAAGTCGTGTAGAAGGCGGGGACCTGGACCGGATCCTCTTCGATCGAGGCCGAGCCGCCTGCGCCTCGGTAGTCGGATGATAGCGAGACCGAATAAAGGTTGGCCGACACGTGGGTTCCCTCGAGGCGTGCTATGCCGGCGGGATTGTAGTAAATCGCGCTCGGGTTGTCGGCGGTGGCGACGAAGGCGTTGCCCCGCGCGGTGGCAAAGGCGTCCTGGAAGCCGACGCGGGTTCCGGAAGCGTAAGCAACCGAAGCGAGAGCGGCAAAGGCGGGCAGAGCGAGGGGCAGGCGTTTGGGCATGGATCAGGGGGCTTGGGGAAGACGGATCACTATATCAAAGTCCGCTGCATCGCGGCGCGGGCGCACCTCGATCGCTCCGGAATGGGCCTCGAGCACGCGCTGCGCGATGGTGAGGCCCAGCCCGACGCCGGTGTTGCGGGTGGTGAAAAAAGCTTCGGTGGCGCGCGGCGCGACCTCGGACGAAAACCCCGAACCGCTGTCGCGCACCCGCACGAGCACCGAGCGGGTGCCGGTGTCGCGGGTCTCTTCGAGCGATACGAAAATCCGTCGGTTTTCGTCTACGGAAGATTGCAGGCCGTTGAAAAAAATCTCCTGAAACGCGTGAGTAAGTGCCGGGCGGCTGCCGATTATGCGGGCGGCTTGTCCCGAGCCGGCTATCTCGAGGTCCCCGGCCCTGCCCAGCCCGGCGATCGCCTTATCGAAACTGTCGCGAAGCACTTCGACGAGTC
The DNA here is from genome assembly GCA_039804465.1 of Verrucomicrobiota bacterium. GTDB lineage: Bacteria > Verrucomicrobiota > Verrucomicrobiia > Opitutales > Opitutaceae > IMCC26134_A. Next base: position 1,636 of record JBDLWD010000143.1, read on the forward strand.
CGAGCGCTTCGGTAGGTCCCGGTTCGGCGCGGGCGAGAAGGAGCATCTGCTCTGTGAAGCGCAGGATGCGGCCGGTCTCCTTTTCCAGGGCGCCTTTTAGCGAGGCGCGAAAAGCCGTGTCTCCGATTTCGGCGTCGAATAGCTGCGCGTGGGTGCTTAGCGGGACGAGGGAGTTGCGGATTTCATGCGCGAAGCGACGCGCGATCAGAGAGGTGAGGCGAAGGCCTGCAGACTCTATTTCCGCTTTTTGCGCCGCACGCACCGGAGTGAAATCCTCCAGCAGGAGCAGCGCGGTGCGCGCCGCCGACTTTACACCTTCGAGAGGCACGACGCTGACGCGAAGGCAGACGGGCCGCGGGCCTTCGGTTTCGTGGAAGAAAGGAGCGGATTCGGCGCCTTTTTCCACCACGTCGTGTATTCGCACGGCCAGCGTGGCGGGCACGTCGTGGATGGTAAAGTCGGTGCCGGGCGTGCCGGGAAGCAGGGCGCGCAGGGCGCGATTGGCGTAGATCACGCGTTGGTCTGGGCCGATGGCGGCAGCGCCCACAGTCAACCCCTCGAGCATCTGCGCGACAAGTTTGTGTCCAGCGACGATCTGCTGGTGGAGCCGGCTGTTTTTCACCGCCAAGCCGAGTTCCTCTAACAGATGATAGACGAGCAGAAGTTCCTGATCGGAATAAGCACCGCCCGTGAGGCGTCCGCCCAAAACGGCCACGCCGAGGATACGGTCGCGGTCGCCCACCGGCATCGCCACCTTTCCATTGAGCACCTCGAATTCGCGCAAGATATGCGGATCTGCGGCTGCAGACTCCCCGTCTTTGCGCAGGATTTCAGGACGGGTGCAGAGCCTCTGGCCGATTCCGCTCAGGCGATTTAGCGAAAAGCAATCGGCCAGATCGGCTGGCATGCCTGCCGAGGCCACGCACTCAAAACGTGTCGAGGAGTGTTTCCCCCCTGGCAGCGAGGTTTCGTAGTCGGAGCACTCAAGAAAGAGCGCGATGCGGGAGGCGCCTATGACCTCGCGAAGTTTGTCCACGAAATGACGGGCAAGCGAATGCGCGTCCAACGAGTCGCCGAGCACCCGGGAAAATCCCCGCAACAGCTCCAAGGTGGATGATTGGCAAGCCGATCCGGCCTCTTCGCGCCGGAATCGCCCTGCGTCGCGATCATCCGCAGGCGGACGCGTCTCACGCCGGCCAAGTCGCCGTAGCACGCCGATGGTTCCGGCGAGGCCGGCGGACAGCGGGCACACGCTGTCCGCGCCCGCTTCCAAAAGGCGCGCCTGGGTCTCCGCGTCCAGCACCGCGGACGAAAGCACCACAATGGGCAGGGCAGGGGCATCCTCGCGAATGGTGGCGATCTCAGACCGGGCGGCTCGATCGATGACTCCATCCAAAACCAGGCAAACATCAAAAGCTCCGGCGGCCAGCGCCCGACTCAGCCCGCTGGCGGCTTTGCGCCAACTGACGGCGAAAACCTCGCTGGCCGCGAGCGATTCGTGCAAAGCAGTGGCTTCGCGAGAGTCGCTGGAGATGAGGAGCAGCCTGATCACTACGGGGTATGGTTGTTGTAGACCGTGAAAACGCGAGGTTCGGGCAGGCAAAGAAGCAAGCGCTATCTTTCCGAAGGCAATGAGCGAGCCGCAAAAAGCGGAGCCCAGCCGTCGTTTCTTTCCCCGACCTTTTAACGTGCAATGAAGGTTGCCCCAGGCCCGTAAACCTAGCTTTTTCCATTTTTCGCTTCAACCCCAAGCAAATGATCGCCGATACCTCGCACGTGCAGACCGGGAGCATACGCACCGATTTTGCCACCTTTCCGAGCCGCTCCGGTTTGAATATCTGCGCATGTATCGACCACCGCGGCGATCTTTCCGGACGCCCTTGGGTGGTCATGGCCCCGAAATACGGCGAGACGAAGAAGAACAATCTGCAACTCGCCTACCAGTTGGCCGCGAATGGGGTGAACGTGTTGCGCTTCGACCAGACCAACCACGTGGGCGAAAGCGAGGGACGGATGCAGGACTTCTCCCTGCCCGGCGCGGTGGCCGATATTCTCGGCGCCTACGATTTTCTCGAAAAATCGGGTCACGCTCGCTCGGCGGTGCTGGTCTCGAACAGCCTCTCGGCGCGCTGCGCTTTTCGCGCCGCGGTCGAGGACCGACGCATCTCCCGCCTCGTGAGCGTGGTGGGCGTGGTCAACATGCAGCGCACGCTGCGAGCGGTCTACAACGAGGACATTTTCGGCACCTTTCTCGCCGGGCGCCACTGGGGCCTGACCGACATCCTGGGCTTCGACATCAACGGCGAGATTTTCCTCGGCACCGCGGTGGACGCCCGCATGCACGACCTGGACGGCACCATCGAGGACCTTTCGCGGCTGCGCGTGCCGCTGGTCTATTTATATGCGACCAACGACGCCTGGGTGGATGCCGGCGACGTTGAGCGCGCCTTGGGGCCCCAGCCCCTGGCCCGGGCCATTCCCATCGAGGGCGCGATGCACGAGGTTCGGGAGAACCCTCGCGCCGCCGAGGCGGTTTTCCGTCGTGTGGTGTGGGCCTGTCTGTCCGCGGAGGATTATCCGGGCGATGAGCGCGCCGGTCTGCGCGACGTAGATATGCGTCTCGTGATCGCCCAAAACAAGCGTGAGCGTGAACGCCTGCGCCGCTCGGAGATGCCAACCGAGAGCGAGACGAGCTTTTGGTCCGGCTATCTCGAGAAATATAGCGTGCTCGAAAAGTCCGAGGACTACCGCGACTATATCCGCCTGCTGGGCCGGCTCTGCGCATTCCGCCCCGGCGCCGCGGTGCTCGATGCAGGCTGCGGCAACGGGATGTTCGGCCGCTGGGCCTTGCGCGAAGTCATGCACCAGCGCCAGGCGACTCCGTCGGCCCTGCCGGAGCCGTCAATCTACATCGGGCTGGACCTCACCGACCGGGGCCTGCGCGACGCCATGGGGCATCATGTGGACGCGCTGGCGCGTTTCCCCGAGGAACTCGGCCGCGCCGGCCCGCCGGGCTTCGGTTACCTGCGTTTCGATTTCAACGATCTCTCCGATCCCGCGTCCGGCGACGCCCGTCTGCCTTTTGAGGACGCATCCTTCGACGTGGTCTGTTGCAGTCTCGTGCTTTCCTACCTGCGCAAGCCGCTGGCTCTTCTTGAGGAACTCCACCGCGTGGCGCGCCCCGGCGCCGTCCTCGTGCTTTCCAGCATGAAGCCGCATTGCGACATGTCGGCCATCTACCGCGACTTCATGGAGCAGCAGGCCGACCCCGAGGAGATCGAGAGAGCGCGCAATCTGCTGCGCGCCGCGGGCAAGATTCGTCAGAAGGAAGAGGTTGGCCACTATGCGTTTTTCTCCGACGCGGAGCTCGCCGGTCTCGCCACGGAAGCCGGTTTCACGGTGCGGGAAGCGATGGCGTCCCTGGGCAACCAGGCGGTGGTGGTGAAGGCGCAGAAGTGATGCCGCGGTGATCACCTACCAGATCATCTCCTCGCTTCTTAACTTCCTGGGCGCGGTCACGCTCGGCTTTGCCGTCGTGCTGCGCGGCCGGGGCGACCATCTCAATATCCGGTTCGGTTTCTTCGCGTTCATCATCGGAGCCTGGTCCGCGGCCTATCTGTTCTGGCAGCTCAGCGCCGACGCCGGCACCGCGCTTTTTTTCACCCGGGCGCTTATGCTCTTCGCCTATTTCGTCCCGGTAACGTTCTTTCATTTCATCGCGGAGCTTTGCGGTGAACGGCGGCGGTGGACGGTGGGGCTGGGCTACGCGGCCGCGGTGGCGCTCTCCGTTCTTAATTTCACGCCGCTGATGGTCGCGCGGGTCGAGCCGGCGATGGGTTTTCCCCACTGGCCGAAGGCGGGGCAGCTTTACTGGCTTTATCTTCTGCTCTTCGGCCTGCTGACCGTGCGCGCGGGCATGCTGCTCCTTCGCGCGCTAAAAGGGGCGTCCGGTAGCCGCGCCGCCCAGCTGCGAAACATCCTGCTCGCCGGCGCCGTGGGCTTCGGCGGTGGAGCGACGAATTTCCCCCTTTGGTATGACGTGCCGCTGCCTCCTCTGGGCAATCTGCTTGTGCTGCTCTACCTCCTTATCATGGCCCATGCCGTGTCGCGCTACCGGCTGCCCCTGGTCGGCTACGACTTCGTGCTGGCCCTGGTCTACCTCGGGCTGAGCGTCACGCTTTCGGTCGCTTGGGTGATCGGCCTGGTGATCCTTGCGCCCGTTGCCGAGATAGACCCGGCCCCCGGGGAGTTATTCGCCCACTTCTTCGCGGCGATGCTTGTTTGCTTGTTTTTCTTCTGGCTCGTGCCGCGGCTCAAGCGGGTGGCGGAGCGCATACTGGCGCAAACTTATCTGCGCAGGCGGCGCGATCCTCAGCAAAAGCTTCGCAGGCTCGGTGCGCGCCTGGGCTCGATAATGGACGAGGAGGCCATCTTCGAAAACGTGGCCGCCGAGATCTCACAGGCATTCGACCTGAAGGAAGTGGCCGTTTACCTGCGATCCGAGTTCGACCGTGACTACCGCCTGCGCATCGCTCGCGGCTGGTCCTCCTGCCCGGAGTCTTTCCCGCTGGATTCGGTGGTGGCCCGCGTGTTCGAGTCCCAGATATCGCCGATCTTTCTCGACGGCACGGAGCAAAGGGTGGGCGCCGAACTGGGCGCCGAGCTGGAGCGCTTCGCGGAAAGCATGGAGTTCGCCGCGGTCTGCCCGATCGCGAGCGATGATTTTCTCTCGGGATTCATGTTGTTGGGCGGGCGCGCGGATGAAGAGCGATACACCGAGGCGGAGATCGCCCTGCTTGAAGCCATCTGCGCACAGGTTGCGGTGACCCTTCGGGCGCGCCAGCTAGAGCGCCGGGCCAGCCAGACCGACAAGCTGATCGCTCTCGGCACGCTCGCCGCCGGCCTGGCGCATGAGTTCAGAAACCCGCTGACCTCGGTGCAGACCTTCGCGGCCATGCTGGGCGAAAGCCACATCGACCCGCGGGAACTGCGCGAACTGGCCGCGGTGGTGCGTCGTGACGTGGGCCGCATCACGGGGATTGTGGACAACATTTCCGCCTTCGCCGACAGCAACGAGGTTCAGATGGGCGCGGTGGAGATCGAGGGCGTGCTGCGCGGCGTGATCGACATCATCCGGCCCGAGTTGGCGCGAACGGGCGTGGAGGCCCGGCTGGACTGCCAGCCCTCGCCGGCGATTCGCGGCAACCGCGGCCAGCTCGTGCAAGTTTTCCTGAACCTCGCCCAAAACGCCATCCAGGCCCTGGAGGGCCGGGCCGGAGCGATGTTGGTTTTTACCGTGGCGATCCGGGATCGGGATGTGCCCCGCCCGCATTTGTGCGTGACGGTCGAGGACAACGGTCCGGGGATAGCGCCCGACGTGCTGCCTCGAATATTCGAACCCTTCACCACCACCAAGGCCACGGGCCGCCGCGACGGGAAGCAGGGAATGGGCCTCGGGCTCGCCATCGTGAAGCGTATCGTGCAGCACCATCACGGCGACATCCAGGTGGTCGGCGGGCCGGGCCGGGGCGCCGTTTTCCACGTAAGTTTCCCTTTTGCCGAATAAGATGAGCACCGCCGAAAAACCCGTCCCGGACGGATCCCGTTTCTTGCGCGCCTTCGCGCGCGCCTTTGGGCGATTCGAGGATTTCGACCGATTTACCGCCGCGCTGGAGGGCGCGCTCACCGGTGCGGGTGGCATGGGGCGCATCCGCCTTGATCTGGACCTCTCCGACACGGCCGAACGGGAGCGTTTCGAGGGTCATGTGCTTGCGATGCCGTTGCTCGACCGGGGACAGAGCCTGGGCGTCATGCTGGCCGGCGACGCGGCGGAACGGAGACGATTCGGCGCCGCGGATCTGCATCTCATGGCAGGCTTGGCGGATTTCGTGGGGGCCACGCTTGCGCAAGCCCGGCGGACCGCGGACGCAGGTCGCGCCCGTGAGCTGCTAAAACTCCTTCTCGACCAGGCGCCCGTAGGCATCGCGGCCTACGATGAGGCCCGCCGTCCTCTGGTGGAAAACAGCCTGGCGACGGGATGGCTGGGCGGCTCGCTTCCGCCCCTGCCCGAGGCTGCCGGCGGATCGGCGTCGTTCCACTTCCGCGCGGGCGGTCGCCTGATCGCCGGCGAGGCGCGGCCGCTGCCCGGGCGCGGAGCGGGCGGATGGGTGGTT
>JBDLWD010000144.1:0-6379 GCA_039804465.1 Verrucomicrobiota bacterium
CCTGGCCGATCTGGGCCTGGCCGGTGCCGACGCGCTGGTTGACGAGCGCGTTGGGGCCGCCTGGCACGAGGGTGACATCGAGCCCGGCCTCGCGGAACCATCCCTTGGCCTGGGCCTGGAAAAGACCTCCGTGCTCGGGCTCGGGGAACCAGTCGAGCTGGACGGTGATTTTAGTCACGGCGGGGGCGCCGGAGCCGTCGTCGGGGGCGGGGGCTTTTTTTCCGCAGGCGGACAGGCCGAGCAAGACGGACGCGGCGAAGGCGAGACGGGAAAGCGCGGTGGATTTCATTTGTCGGAGGGGGAGTAGCTGTCGTGCCAGCGGTGGAGCACGAGCCAGGAGAGGCCGGACACGGCGGCGACCAGCGCGAAGCCGAGCACGCAGCCGACCAGAGCGGTCGCGTAGAGGGCCGGGATCTCGTTGCGCGCGCTGAAGAGGAGGGCGGTGATGCCGAGGCCGGAGCGCCCGCCGCTGCTGCTGCCCACCAGATAGTCGGCGGTCAGCGCGCCGATGGGGGCGAGGATGGCGGCAATGCGCAGCCCGGTGAAGAAGTAGGGCAGGGCGGCAGGGGCGCGCAGGAGCAGCAGTTCCTGCCAGCGGGCGGCGCGGCCCATCCGGAAGAGATCGAGGTGGGAGCGATCGACCGAGAGTAGGCCCTGGGTGGTGTTCACCACCAGCGGGAAAAACGTGATGAGAAAAGTCACGAGTATGACGCTCGGCGCGCCCGGGCCGACCCACAGAATGAGAATGGGCGCGATGATGATGACCGGGACCATCTGCAGGCCCATTAGGTAGGGGTAAAGGGTGGCGCGCACCAGACCCGAGCTGGCCAGCAGGAGGGAAAACCCGGCGGCAATGACGGCGGCCAGGGCGAAGCCTCCGAGGGCGGCGAGGGCGGTGTAGCGGGCGGCCACGAGCAAGGCGGGACCGTGGACCTGGAATGCCCCGGCCAGCTGGGGCAGGCCGGGCAGGAGGAAGCGGCGGCTCGGGGGAAGGGATTGGTGCAGGGCCTGCCAGCCGGCGAGCAAGAGGACGGCAAGAACGAGCGGCAGCAGCCAGCGTAGGACGCGCGGATTCATGCGGCGGGGGAGGCGGCTTCTGGGTCGACGGCGCGAAGCCGGGCCGAGACGTCGGCGACCAGGCGCAGATAACTTGGATCGCGCCGGGTGTCTTGGTTGCGTGGATACGGCAGGTCTATGCGCAGATCGTGGGCGACGCGGCCGGGCCGCGCGGCCAGGATCAAGATGCGCGAGGCGAGGAACACGGCCTCGGCCACCGAGTGGGTGACAAAGAGCGCGGTCCAGCGCTGGCGTTCGCGGATGGCGAGCAACTCCTCGCCCAGGCGGTCGCGGGTCATCTCGTCGAGGGCGCCGAAGGGCTCGTCGAGCAGGAGCACGCGCGGTTCGGTGGCGAGGGCGCGGGCGAGGGAGACGCGCATCTTTTGTCCGCCGGAGAGCTGGCGAGGGTAGGCGCGGGCGCGGTCGGACAGGCGCACGAGCGCGAGGGCGTCGTCGCGGCGGCGGGCGCGCTCGGCCGCTGGCACGTGCCGCAGGCGGAGCAGGGTCTCGACGTTGGCTGAGACGTCCAGCCAAGGCAGCAGCGTGGCGTCCTGGAAAACGTAGGCGAGATCGTCGCCCTGGCCTGGGGGGTGTCCGTCGACCGTGATCCTGCCCGAGCTTGGGCTGGCGAGACCGGAGAGCAGGCGCAGCAGGGTGGACTTGCCGCAGCCGGACGGTCCGAGGATGGCGACGAATTCCCCGGCTTCCACGGTCAGGTCGAGCGGGGCGAGTATGGGTGTCGCGGACGTGCCGAAGCTCTTGGAGACATTCTCCAAGCGGACGGCGGTCGGGGACTGTGCGGGCGCGGCGATGAGCAAGGCGAAGCGAGACGGACTCTTAGCAAAGACGCGGGCGCGTCGGGTGCAAATCGGGGCGTAAAAAAACCCGCGGCCGGAGAGGCCGCGGGCAAGGGGGACGACTTGGAGCCGGTCCGAGGCTTAGGCCTTCTCGACCAGGCCGGCCTTGATGGCCTTGACCGAGACGAGCATGCGTTTGACGCCACCGTTGGCCAGCTTCACGCGGATACGCTGAAGGTTGGGCTTGAAGGTGCGGGGGGTCTTCTTGGTGACGTGCGTGCCGATGCCGCCGCTCTTCTTGGACTGACCCTTGCGGTGAATGATGGAACCCTTGGTGGGGCGTTTGCCGGTGATAGCGCAGATGCGAGCCATGGTGGTGCGAGGTTTGAGTTAAAAGGTTAAGAGAAAGGGGGGCGGGGTGGGGGTGTGCAAGGGAAAAGACTGGCTATCAGCTCAACCCCTGCGGACCGTGATCATATGACGGCGACGGCGGGATCCGGCGCCTCCGATGGCACAGAGTCCCAGGAACAGGGCGAAAGAGGCGGGTTCCGGGATCGCGCTCGTTGCCCAGGCCAGACCGTAGAGCGTGGGCGTGGTGAGCAGCGTGTTGTCCAAATTATAGACGAACCGGTCGAAATGCACCCGCAGTCCGTAGCGTCCGCCGGGGGCGACGGTGAAGCGCAGGAATTCGGAGGTGTTGTAGTCGGTGCGCGAGGCGGCTACCAAAGTGTCGAAGGCGCCGCCGGTATTGAGGCTCCACACTTCGAGGTCGAGGTCGGCGAAGCTGCCGTAGGAAACCCCGCCCGAGACGTCGAAATGATCGGCGGCAAACCAGTTGAGCGCGACGACAAGCTCGGACGGCGAAAGCACGGCCGACAGGTCGATGGTGTAATCGGTGTTCGCGCCCAGGGTGACGGAACCGCGATCCCAGCCGGAGGGTGCGAGGTTGGTGCCGCCGCCCGTGCCGGGGACGTCAGCGGTGCCGAGCACGTAGACCTGCGCCGCGCGGGAGACGTCGAAGGCCCCCGCTCCGGTGCTGTAGTCCAGCGCCTGGGTAGTAAGCAAAAATCCGCCTGGCGCGAGCGTCTGACCGTTGTTCCAGCCCGTGGTGCGCAAGGCGGTGGCCATGGTGAGCGAGCGGAGCACGCGGGTGTCGAGCGCGGCCTCGAGGCGTTCGTTGGGCGCGCCGACCGGTTGGGCGAATTGCGCGCGCGCCAGGCTCTTCAACAGGGCAAGGCCGCCGGAGACCACGGGAGCGGAGAAACTCGTGCCGCTTTGGTTGAAGGTGAAGTAGAGGTCGTTGGCGGAAGAGATGGTTTGCGCGCTGAGCAGCGGCTCCAAGCCGCCGGTGGGCTGGAGGTAGGCGGCCAGCGCGAAGTTCTCGCCCGGCGCGGCTAGGTGCACCGCAGCGCGGGCGGCGGGGATGAGGGCGGCGGTGGCGGGATTGTAGAAGGCGATCGGGCCTCCGGAAGAAAAAGACGAGGGCGTGAGCAGGTCCGCGCCGCCGAGCGAGCCCACGGTAAAACCGTTGGGAGAAGAGGCGGGGCCGCCCACTTGGTCGACCCCGTAGCCGGAGTTGCCCGCGCTGAATACGGCGGCCACGGACGGGTTATGCGCGGCGAGTCCGCTCAGCACGCGGGTTTCATCGGCTTGCTGTGAGGGGTCAGAGAAGCCCCAGCTGCTGTTTATCACGTCGGCCCGGCCGCCGAGCGTTCCGGTGAAGAAGGCGACGTAGGGCGTGCGGAATGACGATTCACTGACATCGAAAGAGCCGGCGTTTGCGACAGTCTTGTCGAAGTGGGTGGCGATGGCTCCCGACCACAGCGTCGCCTTGGGCGCCATGCCTGCGCCGGCGTAGGTCAAGGAAACGTCGGAAGTCAGCGGGTCCACGACGGTTTTCGCACCGGCGAGCACATGGGCCACCATGGTCGCGTGAAAATCCACCTCGCCCAGCTCGGGCGTGCTAGGGGAGGGCGTCGCGTTTATCTGCAGCGCGGGGGTTGCGGAAATGCCCAAAGCGGTGCGGTCAAAAACCTCGTGGCCTGACCAGAGGTGCCCCGCCTCGACGTTGGCGATAACCACCCCTTGGCCGAAATAGCCGTTGGCCCAAAGCAGCTCCGTCCCGACCGCGTAGTTGATGAATGCGGGGGCGTTTTGATCGCCGGCCAGCACATGCAGGGCCGGGGTGGTCTCCGCCGGCGAAAAAGCGGGCGCCGAGACGCAAGCGGACAAGAAAAAAGCTGAGCGGGCCGATAGGCGCATGAGGTGGGGTATCGAGTAGCGTTCATCTCGCGCCCACGCCGCGTCAAAGCTTCTCGAGCGGGGCGGCCGGAAACGCGGCTCAGTCCTTTCTCGCGTGCAGAACCTGGAATTTTTGACCCATTTGCGCGGGGTGAATCAGGTGCATTAGCGCGCGTTTTACGGGGCTTACCGGGGAGTTTTCCCGGGCGAGCGCCGCCGCGAGCGCTTCGCCCGCGTGATGGACAAAGAAACTCTCCTGCGAACACACCGAGGGTTTGGCGTCGGCTGGTGCGCGTGCGGCCAACGCCTCTGCGAGCCAGTCCCAACATACGTGCGCAGTGAGATCCTGCTCGCTTGGACGGGCCAGCAGATCGTTTGACAGGGTGTGCCTGTAGTAGGCGCGAGCGGTGCCGGCCGGCACGGAGTGGGCCAGCTCGGCGAAGGATTTTCCGTAGTCGAAGGCGACAAATAGCCCGGTCCACGGTTGGGCTGCAATCATGCCCGCGAGCTCCGCCGCCGCGCGCGGCGCGTCGAAGATGTAGCCTTCTGGCGTGATTTCGGCTTCGGGCAAAAAGCTTTCCGCATCGGGCGCGGCCGGCCCAAGGTCAGCCTCGCGCAAGGTCTGGCCGTCGCGCGACAGTGTAGCGCCAAGCTCATGCCAGCCCGCGGCGCGCCGGACGAAGCGGCGGACGGGTTGCGCGTCGAAAAGCTCGTTGGAAAACACGACGCAGGGCCCGGCGATTTCCAGCGGTTCGCCCACGCGCAGCGTGCGGGTGCCGGCGAAGGGATGACCCGGTGTCGCGGCGAGCACGCCTCCCGAGGGCTCCGCGCCGATTTCCACGAACGTATGGGCGGCGGGATCGAGCCCCGCTTCGCGCAACAACTTGGCGCAGGCCGCTGAGACTAGTTCGCCAAAGATCGACCCTAGGCTGGTCGCGGTGTAGAAATCCGTCGTGCGGTCGCGTCCCACCCGGGCGCGGTCGCGCCGGTAGTAGCCGACGCCGGGATCGTAGAGCGCAAGGCGCATGAAGGCGTCGAAGCGCAGAGTGCCTGCCGGCCCCGCCTCGCGGCGAAAGGCCGCGACGAAATCCGGATCGGGCGGGAAGGGAGTGGACGTAGCCATTTACAAGGGAGGTCGCTTGGGCACAGTCCGCCGCATGTTTAGACGGATTGTCAGCATCGGACTGGGCGTGATCGCCGGCTACCTCATGGCGCTGGGCGTGGTGGAGGTGGTCGCGGCCTGGGGCATCTGGCCGGACCGGGAGACTTCGCGCGCCTCCGATCAGGTGACCCAGGTCATGCGTCTGCTCAACAAGCACTATGTCGACGCCTCCGAGGTGCGCAGCGAAAAACTGGCCGAGCACGCCATCGAGAGCATGGTTGGCGCGCTGGATCCGTATTCGCAGTTTCTGCCGCCGCGGGCCTACCAGAACCTCGAGGAGGAGGTGGACGGACAGTTTGGCGGGATCGGCGTGCAGGTCGAGGAGGTGGAGGGCCGCATCGTCGTGGTGGCGCCGATCGCGGGCACCCCGGGCGAGCGCGCCGGCATCCTGCGCGGCGACGTGCTGGTGGAGGTCGACGGGGCGGACGTGCGCGGTCTGAAGATGGAGGAATTTATCAGCAAGCTGCGCGGGAAACCCGGCACGTCGGTGTCGGTCACGATCGAGCGCGGCGAGCCTGTGCAGATCATCGACCTCAAGCTTGTGCGCGAGATCATCAAGGTGGACAGCGTGCGCGACGCGGCGCTTCTGGCGGACGGCATCGGCTACGTTCGCGTCACCGTGTTCGCCGAAAAAACCGGGGAGGAGTTCCAGTCCGCGCTGAAAAAATTGCGTGAGCAGGGCGCCAAGGGGCTGGTCATCGACCTGCGAAACAACCCCGGCGGCCTGCTTTCCGCCGCGGTCGAGATGGTTGAACCGTTTTTCCCCCACGGCGAATTGATCGTCTACACCGAGGGCCGTCACCGCGACGATCGCGTGGAGCTGCGTTCCGAAGGTTCGGCCGAGCCGTTGCGCATGCCGCTGGCGATTTTGGTCAATGGCGGCAGCGCCAGCGCGGCCGAGATCGTGGCGGGGGCGTTGCGCGATACACGGCGCGCGGTGCTCGTGGGCGAGAAAACCTTTGGCAAGGGGTCCGTGCAGACCCTGTTTCCGCTCAATGGCGACGCGGCCCTGCGCCTCACCACCGCGCGCTACTACACGCCCTCGGGCGCGACCATCCACGAGCGCGGACTGCAGCCCGACATCAAGGAGGTGCTCACCCCCGAGCAGGAGAAGGCCGTGTTT
>JBDLWD010000145.1:0-3590 GCA_039804465.1 Verrucomicrobiota bacterium
AACCGAGGAAATCACCGTCGTCGCGGTCATCAACGGCGCCATTCTTTTCACCGCGGATCTACTCCGCAACATAGACAACCCAATCCGCCTGGACTGCATCCGTATCTCCAGCTACCGCAACGACACCAAGTCCAGCGGCAAGCCACAGGTGCTGGGCAATCTCTCCCTCGACCTCGCCAACCGCCACGTGCTGCTGATAGACGACATCCTGGACACGGGCAAGACGCTCTCGCTGATCGTCTCGATGATCCAGAAGCTCAACCCGGCCAGCGTGCGCACCTGCGTGCTGCTCGACAAGCGGGGCCGCCGCGAGGTCGAGTTCGAGGCCGATTTCGTGGGCTTCCAGATTCCCGACAAGTTCGTGGTTGGCTACGGCCTAGATTACGCCGAACGCTACCGCAACCTGCCATGCATCGGTGTGCTGAAACCCCACCTGCAAAACCCTCCCGAGTGGGCCTGATGCCAGAGTGACAAACCGCCTGGTTTCTATTCGACGCAAGTTGTCGGGCTCAATCGGCGCGGCTGGCGTCGATTAACTCGACGGCCTCGCCGACGTGGCGCCAGCGGAGATTCCACCCGGCGACGGTCATTCCGTAAACACGGCCGGTCCCGGCGTTCTGGTAGGCGGGCTGCAAATCGAGCGCGAGCAACTGGCGCGCGAGGTCCAGCAATTCGGCGGGAAGGGCTGCGGCGATGTCGGTCGGGACCAAAATCTGCTCCGGCGCCCGGGAGGCGGGGGCGGCTCCGGCCCATCCGGCGCGAGCCTCGGGCCGGGCCTCACAGTAGGGAAGATAAGGCTTCACATCGTAGACGGGCGTGCCGTCCACGCAGTCGATGCCCTCGACACGTAGCACGCCAGGCTCGACCGCGAGCAGGCGCACGAGCGAGAGGCCGAGGCCGTTGGGGCGCAGGGGCGAGCGGGAGGCGAAGACTCCTACCCGCTCGTTGCCGCCGAGGCGCGGCGGGCGCACGGTCGCGGCGCCGTCCCAAGGCGGGTTTTTATGAAAGCCCGTGACAAGCCAAAGGTGCGAAAACGCCTCGATGCCGCGGACAAAATCCGGCGCGGCGAACTCGGGCAAAAACTCCACTCGTCCCTCGGCGGCAGGCACGAGACCGGACTGGCGCGGAACGCCGAACTTCTCCGCAAAGGGCGTGCGGAGAAGGGCCACGGGAGCGATCTCGGAAGTTTTCACAAAAGAGAACGATGGAAACGGAGATGACTAAGGAAGGCAGAGATGACCGGGGATTATCTTCGTCTCATCCGTTGCCATGTATTGCGATCAGCTCTTGGCCGCCAGCACATGGAAGTTCGCCATGCTGATGCCGGAGAGCATGGCTCCAATGATGCCGAGGAAGCCCTGGTCGGTGCCGGCCAGGTAGACATTCGCCAGCGGGGTGCGGCCGTCGCGGATTTTCGTCGGAGAGCCGTAGATCGCGCCACCAAGGTGGCCGGTGTAGCGAACGATGGTTTTCGGGGTGAACATGTCGGTCGCGATCGTGGCCCTGGCGAGCGCGTCGGGCGCAGGCAAGGCGGGCATGAAGCGCAGGGCGCTGCGCTGGATCTCGGCGTAGACGCGCTCCTTTGCGGCGCGATAATCGGTCTCGGGCAGCGCGGCCCAGGCGTCGTGGTTGGCGAGACAGGTGCAACGAAAGAGACCTTCGGGCAGTGACTGGCCGACGGGGAAATCGAAGTTGTTGGGCAGGCAGATCACGCCGCTGCGCGCGTCGGCGAGGTCGGGCGTCTGGGCGTAGGTGAAGCGCGGGGAGTCGTTGAAAAACACGATCGTATCGTCGGCCCAGCCGAGGGCGGCGGGCTGGCGGTCGAGCACGGTGATGGTCTCACAGTAGCTGAGCCGGCCGACGGGATGGGGCGAAGCGACCGGGGATGTGCGCGCCAGCGCGAAACCGGCGTGGAGCTTCTCCGTCTCGGCCGCGCCGATGGTGCTGAGCACGTGAGCGGCGGTGACCTCGGAACCGTCGTCGAGCACAAGCGCGGCGGCGCGGCCCTCGCGGACGATGATTCGACTAACGCCACACTTCATACGGCGCTCGCCTCCGGCGTGGCGGTATTTGTCGAGGAGGACGCGCAGAATGACGCGCACGCCGTCGACCGGACGGGCGAAGCCCTCGAGGAAGAGGGCTTTGAACATGATCACGAACTGGCCGAACTCCATGTCGTGCTCGGTCGCGCTGCCGTAATACATGACCGGGCAGAAAAGCATGTCCTCGAGCAGCGGATCGCTGACGTGGCGGCGGACGATTTCGCGGGCGCTCTCGGGCTTGGCGTCGAGCGAGACGTCATCGTAGGTGCGCACGACTTGGACGAGGGCGCGGAAGCCATCGATCTGGGCGGGGAAAACGCGGGCCACCTCGGACTCAAGGACGGTGAAATCGTTGGTAAACGCGAGCGAGGTCTCGCCGCCCGGGCCAAAGGCGATGCGCGAGCGTTTTTGCGGATGCAGGGCGAACTCGTCTCGGTCGATGCGGAGCTGGCGGAGGAGTTTGCCGAGCGGGCTGCCTTTGACGCCGGGAGGAACCCAGTTGGTCATGGCATGGAGGCCGACGTCGTATTTGCGACCATCAATCGCGTAGAAGGAGTTGAGCCCGCCGGGCGCGTTGTGGCGCTCAAATATGCAAACCCGTTTGCCGAAGTGGGCCAGCCGAATGCCAGCGGCAAGCCCGGCCATGCCCGCCCCTATGATGGCGACGTCGTAGTGCGAGGAGGTGTTCATCAGCTTATTTTCTTTAACGCAGAGGCGCAGGGATGCGGAAAGATTCCCGGCAAAGCGAGGCACTCCGATGCCTCTTCTCTGCGCCTCCGCGTCTCTGCGTTAAAACATAAAAAAGGCCTGACCGAGGTCAGGCCGGTGAAAAGCGTGGGAGGGCAGGCTTACTTGCCGAGGGCGATAAACTTCGGGGTGAGGTATTCGGCGCAGCTGTCGAGCGTGGCGAGGTGGATGTAGTCGGCCTCAGGGACCTCGACGCCGTGCTGCTTGCGGAGCTCCATGACGATGTCGAGGAAGTCCATGCTATCGAGCTGCATCTGGTCGCGAAGCCGGACGTCCGGCTTGATGTTGGACAAATCCTCGTCGGGGGCGATGTCGGCGATGATATCGAGGACGATTTGCTTGCAGGCGTCTTTGGTCATGAGAGTCGAAACGGGAGTAAAGGGGTCCGGATTAGGCAACAAAGCGTTTCACAATCAACGTGGAATTGATGCCGAGCATTCCGAAGGAGTTGTTGAGGATGGCGTCGACCTTGGCGGCTTTTTTGGGGGTGTTGAGCACGAGGCCGTCGATGGCGCACAGAGGATCTAGGTCGTCGACGTTGATTGTCGGGTGAACCATGAGATCGTCGAAGCTGGGCAGGTTGCCCGCCAATTCGAGCGCACCGGCCGCGCCCATGCAGTGGCCGATGTAGCTCTTGGTATTGTTAATGTGCGTCTCGGGACAGCCGGTTCCAAAAACGGCGCGGATGGCCTCGCACTCCTGGATGTCGCCCTGCGGAGTGGCGGTGGCGTGGGTATTTACGATATGGAGGTCGGCGGCGGCGAGCTTGGCGTTGGCGAGGGCTTTGCGCACGCACTCGGC
>JBDLWD010000146.1:0-3097 GCA_039804465.1 Verrucomicrobiota bacterium
GAGGTCGAGGGCCGCCTCGGGCGTGTCGCCAACGACGGCGATCCCGCTACCCACTGGTCGCCGCCCAAGGGCGATCAACCCACTTGGTGGCAGGTGGACTTGGAGCGACTCGTCGCCATCCACGCGGTGAAGCTCACGTTCCCCGAAACCGGCGATAACCGTTTCAAGATCGAGGTCTCTCTCGACGCCACCAACTGGCGCGTCGCCGACGACTACACCCACGTTCCCGGCTCCGGCCGCACAGGGGTGAGCACGCCAGAAAAACCCGTCACCGGCCGCTTTGTTCGCATCACGTTCCCAGTTCGCAACTGGGGTCCAGCTCCTGGCCTCTCCGAGGTCGAGGTGCTGGGCCATCCCGACACCCGCTAATTCTTCAACACCGACCCCATGTTCAACGCACTCATTCGTCCGCGATTTCTTAACCTAGCCGTGCTTGCCTTCGCTTCGTTTACCTCCGCTTTCAGCGCCTCAACCGCGATTGGCGACCGATCGGTCGATCTCTCCAGCGCCGCCGGTCAGACGTGGATCTTTCAGCCGGACAAAACCACCGATTGGAAAACCATCCAGGTGCCCGCAGGCGGTTGGCGCACGCAGGGCTACACGTGTGACTCCGGCGTCTACCGCACCACGCTTGAACTGCCCAAGATCGACGCCGCCTCGCGAGCAAAACTTGAGTTCGATGCCGTCAATTTCGGCGCCCGCGTCCTCGCCGGCCCTGATGCCGCGCACCTCGTCGAGGTCGCGTCACACATCAACGGCTGGATGCCTTTCACTGCCGATCTCACCGAACGCGCCGGCCCTGACGGCCGCGTGCTTGTGCAGGTCGAGGTCGCCGGTCGCGCCAAGTTCAAGGTGAACGGCAAATACACCGTGCCCGAGGGCGCGACCTGGTATCCCGGCGTCGCCGATGGCATCCTGCGCGGCGTCCGCCTGCGCACCGTCTCCGCCGTTCGTATCGACGACGTCTGGGTGCGCACCACCCTGGGCCCAGATACGCTAAAAACCCAGGTCACGCTCGCCAATGACACCGACGCACCCGCCACCGTCACCCTCCGTTCCAAGCTCGATAACGCCAACCTGAAGAGCTTCCGCTACCCGAAGGTCGCGCCTGCCACCGCGACCATTCCCGCTCGTGGCCGCGTCACGCTCGATTTGCCCGACATCGCCTGGAAGCTCGGCGAGTCCAGCTACTGGTGGCCAAACGTTCCCTACAAGGCCGGCCACGTCGCCCAGTTGCACCGGATCGACGCCGTGCTGGAGGTCGCCGGAGCCCCCATCCACTCCTTCAGCCGCCGCTTCGGCTTCCGCGAATTCAAGGTAGTGGGAAATTACTACACGCTAAACGGCGTGCGCTGCAACTTGCGCGGCGACAACCAGCAGGAGGCCAATTTCGGCACCGATGGCTATGGTATCAAACCCGGTTTCGGTCCGCCCACCGCCTCCAACCCCGGCTGGCCGCAGGCGGTCGATAACATCCAGCGCCTCAACTTCAACGTGCTCCGCATCCACCAGATTCCCGCCATGCCCTACATGCTCGATGTGTGCGACGAGATGGGCCTGCTCATCGTCGGGGAGACCCCTCTACGCGGCTCCGAGAGTGGCGAGGATTACCAGGGCGGAAAAACCAACATGCTCAATATGGTCCGCGAGCTTGTCGCCCGCGACCGCCACCATCCGAGCGTCGTGATCTGGTGCCCGGCTAACGAGTGGGTCGAGCCCATCCGCGACAGCATCGCGGTCATCCACACCCTCGACCAAACCCGTCCGATCATCGCCGACGGCATCGCCGACATCGGCCCCGACGTCATCAACATGGAGCACTACGTAGATGGCATCGGCGCGCTGTCCCTGAGCGGGGCCAAACCCCGCGCCGACCGCCCCTACGGCGAGACCGAGGCGATCTGGTTCAACGACAACAGCCCGCGAGGCTTTGCCTGGATGGCGACGAGCGTCCGCGTGCGCCGGATCAAAAACAACGCCGACCTCCGCAACTACGTCCTCAACAATGTCTGGCCCAATTACGTGCCCGGCGAGACGGATAAGACCCAGGTGCTCGAATCCGCCGTGAAGGATTACGGTGGCGGACCGCGCACCATCATGCCGCCCATCACCGAGCCGTGGAGCCACCCGAACATCCGCCTCATGCAGGATTGTTTCCACCCGCTCACCGCATGCGACATCGACTTCGACCTGCGCAACGCCCGCAGCAACGTCCGCGGAGAGTGGCCCGTGTTTAAGCCACGCCTTGCCGCCAATACCCGCGTCACCCGCCGCCTCGCCGTTTTCAATGACGAGTTCTTCGGCGACCGCGTTTCGCTTCGCTGGCAGCTTCGTCAAGGAGACGCCAAGGGCCGCGTGCTCGACAGCGGAAAGGATTCGCTCGTGATCACGCCCGGCAACTTCGCCACCCGGGAGGTCGCCTTCACCACGCCCGCCGATGGCGAGGTCGTGCTTGTGCTCTCTGTCCACAAGGGCGGTCGCGAACGCTTCGTCGAGGACCGCATCGCCTTTCGTGTCGGCGAGAGCGGCGACCAAGCGCTCGTGCCCGCCGGAGATTATCGCATCGTGAGCGAGTTCAGCCAGCTCGCTCTCGGAATGCCCGCGCAGGCCGCGCCAGACGGCCCCGCACTCGTGCAGCAAAAGCCTGAGAGCGGCGCGGTCTGGACGCTCCGCACGCTCGGTCCGGATAGTTTCACGCTGGTGGAAAAGTCCAGCGGTCTCGCCCTTGCCGCCGCGCCGGGACTGCCCGCCATCAACACCGGCAACCGCCTTGTGCTCGAGACGCCGAACGGTTCTCCCCACCAGGTCTGGCGCGTCGAGGAGAGTGCCGACGGCACCTTCACCCTGCAAAACACCGGCGACCAGCGCTTCGTCGATGTGGCCGAGTATAAGCGCGAGCCCGGCTCCCGCATCTGGCTGTGGACCGCCAACCACGGCGACAACCAGCTCTGGCGCTTCACTCCGGCGAACCATTGACCCGGCCATGAACCCCCTGCGTTGCCTCCGTTTTTGGCGCCTTGGTCTCGGGCTTGTTTTCTCGGCCGCTTCGGCCGCCGCCCAGACCACGGTCACGCAGGTGGTGGATAAATTTGATCCC
>JBDLWD010000147.1:0-4534 GCA_039804465.1 Verrucomicrobiota bacterium
TGGTCGACAGCTACGACGAGGACGGCCCGGAGAACGACCGCCGCGCCGTGCTGCGCCTGCACCCGGCGCTGGCGCCGGTGAAGGTGGCCGTGTTCCCGCTGATGAAGAAGGAGGGCATGGACGCCAAGGCGATGGAGATCGTCGAGATGCTGCGCCCCTACTTCGCGGTGCAGTACGACCAGGCGGGCTCGATCGGCCGCCGCTACCGCCGCCAGGACGAGATCGGCACGCCCTGGTGCGTCACCATCGACTTCGATACCATCGAGAAGGACGGCACCTTCACCCTCCGCGAGCGCGACAGCATGCAGCAAAAGCGCATCACCGAGGCCGAACTCCTCGCCCTGCTCGACGAGCAGGTGTTTTGACCCAAAAGTCTGGATTTGCCGGCCCGCGCAGGAGGATGCCTCGCGCGGGCCGTTTGGCTAGGGCGCGTCCTCGCCGCCCCGCCCCTCGGGCAATCTCAGCACCGCGCGCACCTCGGCGATAAGGCGGATCACCTCGTCCAGAATCTCGGTGGTCTCTCCGCGCACCTCACCGCGCCACTCCGCGTCGGCAAGGCCCTGCTCGTCCGCGGCGTCCAGGCCGGCCAGCGCGTCCCGCAGGTGCTCGCGGGCCTTCTTCAGGCGTGTGAGCGCCGAACCCGCAAAGAGCGCGTCGGGCGGCCAGTCGGAGGCGTCGCACACGCGGCCGAGCGCGCCCGCGAGCTTGCCGCCCGCGATCATGACGCCGTTCAGCACCATGCGCAGCGGGTGTTCGGGGCCCTCGCGGTCCCCCAGCCAGCCTCGCGCGCGGACGTCGGCGCGCACGCGGAGGGTCAAGGCGTGGCAACGCCGCACAAGCGGATGCCAGCGATCGTCGGCGTAGCCCTCGGTTTTCCAACGATCCGACTCGCCATCCCGCAACGCGGCCTCGGCGGCGGCGTTCATTTCCTGGATCCACTCGGCCTGCTCGGCGGCCTCCTCGGGCGTGGGCGGCGGCGGTTCGGGTTCGCCGCGTTCGCGGCGCAGGCGGGCCCGCTCTTCCTCCATGATTCGCTCGAAGTCGGGCTCCTCGCCCGCATCGATCGCGCGGGCGATGCGGGCCTCGACGCGGTCGATGAGCAGATCGATGCGCGCCTGCTCGGCGTCGGCCGTCGCCTCCGCGTCGCACGCAGGGGCCTCGTCTTCCTCGCCGGCCGTCGGGCGGGCGGAGGCCAGTCGCTGCAGCGACTCCAAATCGGAGCGTTGGTCGGCCGCCCGGCGCGAACCGTCCCCGCCTTCGGTCGTGGCCCACGCGGGATCGGACGCGATCTCGATGCGGTAGGCCGCGCTCTCGATCACCACGCGGCCGTCGGTATCGCCGTGCCATTCGAGATAGAGGCAGTTGCCCCAATGCCAGGGGAAGGGCCGGCCGGCCGCGAGCAGCGCCCTCAACTCATCGTGCGTGCAGTCGGGCACTTTGACCCGGCGGGAGGCGGTGATGTCGCCCACGCGGCCGCGTTGCACCGAGGACAACCCGTCGAGCGCATCCGGCCGGCCCTCACGCGGCGCGGGGTTGGTGAAAGTGAACAAATGCCCGGCCACGTCGCGCCACGGATCGCCCTCCAGATCGAGCTCCACCGGCTCGGCCCGCCCGACCAGCCAAAGGCGACCGGTCACGCGGCCGCGCACGCGGTTGTCGATCTCTCCCCGGATAAGCTGCTCGTCGATGCGCCTGGCCATACGTCGGAGGCATCCTGCACCGGCGGCGGGCGGGGCGCCAGTCCGCAATGGGGCGCGGCCCCGTTTGACGTCTCTTGAACGCTTCCCTTCGCTCCGCACGCCTTTGACCGCCAGATGCCCGCCGAACTCCCCTCCCCCAGCGCACTTTTCTGGCAACCTGCCGCCCTGGCCGATGCCCCGGCCGTGCTCGGGCTCATGCAGGATTTCTACGCCGAGGAGGGGCTCGACTTCGACGGCCGTATCCAGGGCCGCGCGCTCGACGTGCTGCTGACCCGGGCCGATCTGGGCGCCGTGTATCTTTTGCGCCTCGCGGACGCGGGCGATGCGTTGGGTCACCTCGTGCTTACGCGGGGGCATAGCCTGGAGTTCGGCGGCGCGTTCATGCTGCTCGACGAGCTTTATCTGCGACCGGAAATCCGCGGTCGCAGCGAAGGCCGGCGCGCCCTCGCCTTTGCCGCCGATCAGGCGCGTGCCGCCGGCGCCAACGCCCTGAGGCTGGAGGTGGCGCACGCCAACACCCGCGCCCGCGCCGCCTACGCGCGCGCCGGCTTCGCCACGGAGACGCGCGACCTCATGACCTTGCGATTGGCCTGAGTTTTTTACGCGCCCCATGTCCTCCAATTCACCCATGCAACCCTTCGCGCACGGCACCACGCCTCAACCGCCCGCCGGCCAGCCCGCCGCCGCTTCGGCGACGGCCAACGATGAGCCTCCTCGCGTGCTCCTCATCGACGCCTCTCTTACGGGACCGGGCGGCAACTGCTCCCGCCTGCTCGATGCGTTCGACGCGCGCCTCGCCGGCCGCGCCCGCACGGTGCGCGTCGCGCTTTCCGGGCGCGACGCACACTCCTTCGCGTCCCTCGAGCCCCGGCTGCGCGCGGCCGACGCCTTCGTGTTCGCGACCGGCACGCACTGGGACTCGTGGAGCTCGGCCCTGCAAAAATTCCTGGAGGACGCCACGCCCGCCGAGGCCACGGAGCTGTGGCTGGGCAAGCCCGCCGCCGTGCTGGTCACGGAGCACTCCGTGGGCGGCAAGGGCGTGCTTTCCCGCCTGCAAGGCGTGCTGCTCACGCTCGGCTGCGCCCTTCCGCCGTTTTCGGGGCTGGTGCTTTCGCACGCCGCCCAACTCGCCCGCCAACACTCGCCTGAACGCTCCGCCGCGGAGGATTTCTGGTCGGTCGAGGATCTCGATGTGGTGGCCCACAATCTCTGCGCGGCCGCCCGCCGCCGATCCGCCGGCTGGCGCGCCTGGCCGGTGGATCGAAAAGACTACGCGCGCGTCTGGTTGGACACCACGCACCCGTGAGCCGGGAAACGCCCGGCGCGGCCTAGCCTCGCCCGCCGGAAAGTTCGCTTTTGAAAAACCCCAGCAACTCGTCGCGCCCCACCCCGTTCGTGGCGGAGCAGACGAATATCGGCGGCGTCTCCGCCAGGAAATCCGCCGCGGCGGCGAGAAAGCCGTCGATCGCGGCGCGCGTTTTCGTGGGGGACTGTTTGTCCGCCTTGGTGAAGACCAGCGCGTGGTCGACGTCGCAGCCCGCCAGCCAGCGGAAGAACTCGAGGTCGATGCGTTGCGGCTCCAGCCGCGAATCGATCAGCAGAAGGACGGTGGCGAGGTTGGGCCGCTTCTCGATATACTCGGCGACCGCGGTGTTGAACGCGTGTTTGTCCTGCGTCGCGACCTTGGCGTAGCCGTAGCCGGGCAGATCGACGAGCGCCCAGTTTTTGTTCACCCGGAAGAAATTCAGCAGCTTGGTTTTTCCCGGCGTGGCCGAGGCGAGGGCGAGCGACTTGCGGCCGGTGAGCAGATTGACGAGGGAGGATTTGCCCACGTTGGAACGGCCGATCAGGGCGAATTCGGGCAGATTCCAGTTCGGACAATCGCGCAGTCCGGCGGCGCTGGTCTCGAAGTCGGCGGAAACGATTTTCATCGGACGACAAGGCCCGCGTGCGTGCGCCAACGCCAACCCAAAGCGCAACCAACCCCCGCCAAGACGCCGCGCGGCTCGAGGCACGCGCCGAATGGGCTCGACGCGCCCCCATGCGACACGCGAAATTCCGCCACTTTGCCGGGCCTATAGCTCAATGGTCAGAGCAGGGGACTCATAATCCCTTGGTTCTGGGTTCGAATCCCAGTGGGCCCACCATACCAAAGGGTAAACGCCGTGCGGCCTATGCTGACTGCGCTTCGATTCGAGCCCGGTCGGTCGCGTAAGTGCGGTAAAACAGGGTCCAATACACCGCGTTCACCGCGTAGGGCACGGTGATCACCCAAAACATCAGCCCCTTGAGGCCGATCAGTTCCGCCACCCGGCCGGAGGCGAGGGAAAGCACGCCCGCAAACATCCCCTGCAAGAGCGAAAACAAAATCGCGAACGCCGTGGCGCGCGACAATCCGGGCACCACATGCGACACCATCGGAAACGCCACGCCGGAAAACCCGATGGAGCCGATCAACCCAAACGAGAGCAGGACCACGAACGCGAGCGGGCCCCTGCCCCAGTCCACTTGGAAAACGAGGAAGCTGGCCGCGGAAAACGCCACCAGGTAGATTTGCATCAGGGCGATGCGGCCCCGGACCCCGAAACGGCGCTCGAACCAATCGCCCAAAAACCCGCCCAAGAGCGAACTCACCATCCAGCCCGCGGTGAAGGCGCCTTGCAGAAAGTTCGCATCGGCCGTCGTCCAGCCCCGCACCTCCACAAAAAAAGTCACCATGAAGGGCATCATCACGATGCTGGTGACGAACAGCACGCTGCCCGCCATGAGCCGGAATGTCGGTATCCGCAGGAGCGCGCCCAGATCGCTCAATCCAAACCTGGGCTTGGGGGCCG
>JBDLWD010000148.1:0-7623 GCA_039804465.1 Verrucomicrobiota bacterium
GGTGTCCAATCGAAGGCGAGCCTCCGGGCCGGACCCGGTGGCAGGGGAAGCGTCGCGGGCATTTCGCCGTCGCCGAGGGTGGCGCGCGGCGAGGTAAGCACGGCTCGTCCGAGGTCCGCGCTCAGGCGCGTGTCGTAGGCCTCGATGGCCAGCACCGGTTTTTCAGCAGGAGCGAGCCGGGTGCTTAGCCGCCACACTTCTGGCGAATCGGGCGCGGGCTTTGCCTCCAGAATGTGGTAGGCGATGAACTTCGCGTCGGGCCTTACCCAGAGGGAAAACACATCCACGCCCAGCGCTTCCCTGTAGTTATTCCGCAGGTGGGCGACCAGCGGTCCGTGAACCGGGAAGCTGTTTTCGGCCAGATGCACAAGCTGGGCGCGTTGGAGCACGAACGCGGGGCGTGCGGATGCTTCGAGGGCGCCGATGATGGTATGCTGGTCCGACTCGCCCAGCAGAGAGAACCAATGGGTCACGTTTTTCAGGCCGGGCGGGGGGAGGTGCGTCCACTGGTTGAAGCTGAACGCGCCGGGCAGGCTGAATAGTATGTCGGCGTTTTCACGTGCGCTCGTCGCGATGACGTTGATCGCGCCGGCGATCGCCGGCGGCAGAAGGATGCGTTCAGCACCGGGCAACCCGAGTGCCACGCCGTCGGCGCGTCGATCGCGGGCGATTTTGGCCAGCGTGAACAAAGGCAGCATGGAAAAAGAAAGAGCCAAACCGGCCGCCGCCCACCCGAACCAAGCGGCGCGCAGGCGCGGAAGTCGCTCCCGCAAAAAGCAGAGCGTATCCACCGCGCCCAGCGCGAGCAGCGGCACCCAGAGAAACGTGCCCCAGTTGAGCTGGCTGCCTGCGATGGGAAAGGCCTGCAACGACTGCGCGACAAGGGTCAGCGCCAGCCACGCGCGCACGCGGGGTTCGGCGTCGCCGTCGCGCGCCGCGAGCGGAATGGCGAACAGACCCGCGGCCGGCACTCCGTAGCAAAGTGCGAGCGCCGCCTGGCTCGAGCCGATCCAGGGCAACAGGCCGAGGAGCATCCCCGTCAAGATCAGGAGACGGGCCGCGGCCACCAGCGTCAGCGCGACCGAGGATTTTGGCCTGGCTGCCCAGAATAGCGTGAGGGCCAGCGCGGCCAGAGCGAAAGGCGCGACCATGGGACGCCAGCGCACGGGAAAGGAATAGATTCCGGGATGGCGCATGGGCTCCAGCAGCACGCCACGAACGAGGCCATCCACGCTGGTGCCATTGAGGATCGCCCACGTTGCCACGGCGGCGGTGGCCATCATGCCGGTTGCGACGAACACGAGCAAAGGTCGCGCGCCGTCGTAATGCTCGCGTAGGCGAGCGGTCACGATCACCGCTCCCAGTCCGCCGAGCGAGGCGACGAGCGCATAGGTCGGCACCCAAGGCTTGTCCATCAGCCCGCCCATGAGCGCGAGGGGCAGCAGGCCGAGCGTGAGTGCGGCCAGGGCGGAGGGCAGTGCCGCCAATTTAGCGTAGCCGGGGCGCAGGCCGAGCAGGAGCCAAAGACCCGCCGGGATCACGAGAAAGGCTCCGACGTTTATCTTGGTAAGCGCGATGACGGCGCCGAGTGTTCCCAGCGTTGCGGCGAAGACGACCGGCCGTTCTGCGCGGATGCACTCCGCTCCGAACCACGCCGCCAGCGCGACCAGCAGCGTGATGAAGCCACCCGGGTGACCCGGCTCCTGGAGCATGATCCAGAGCAGCGTGAACACCCCCGCACCGGTGAAGAGCGCCGCGCTCGCCAGCCGGCGGATTCGCCACACCAGCAAACCGGAGATCAGGGAGGCGCCGACCCAGTTGAACAGGGTGAACCAGCGTGCGGAAGTGTTGTCCCAGACAAAGCCCAGCCCCGCGCGCAGGGCGTCGAGCGCGGCGTAAAAGAAGGGGCCGTATTGGGAATAGACCTGGTCGTAGAGCCCGCCGTGCTCCGCAAAATTCCGTAGCGAGAGCAGGATGTAGCCCTCGTCGTCGTAGAGCATGAACGACGTGAACAGCAGGTCGCGTCCGATCCACGCCAGCAGCGGCGCGATCCAGAGCCAGCCAAGGATGTGCCGGCGCCTGGTCAAAGGCCCACGCGCCGCCGCACGATGTAGTGCGGCCGGCGTTTCACTTCCTCGTAGATACGCCCGAGGTATTCGCCCAGCACCCCGATGCCGATCAGTTGGACGCCTCCGAGGAAAAGCACGAGCGTGACGAGGGTGGTGAAGCCGGTGAAGGCCACTTCGACGCCCAGCAGCCGGCGAGCGACGAAAAAGGCCCCGATGGCGAAGCCGCAGCCCGCGATGAAGAGCCCGAGATAGGTCAGCACGCGAAGCGGCAGGTGCGAGAAGCTGAACAGCCCGTCGAGCGCGTAGCGCACCAGGCGGCTGAAGGTCACGGACGGAGTGCCTGCGGCCCGTTCCAGCCGGTCGTAGGAGACCTCGCCGTGCGGAAAGCCGATCCAGGCGCGCAGCCCGGGGAAGAATCGGTGTTTTTCCGGCAGCGAATTGAACGCCCCGACCGCCGCGCCGGACAGCAGCCCGAAGGTGCCGGTGTTGCGCTCAATCGGGAAGTCTATCAGGCGGCCGAAGCCCCGGTGGAAAAGGTCGAAGCTAATCCGGCGCAGGCCTCGTTCCTGACGCGAGCGGCGCACGGCGAGCACGACCTCGGCGCCGCCTCGCCACGACGCGACCAGTTCCGGAATGAGCTCCGGCGGATCCTGAAGGTCGGCGTCCATCGTCACGACCGCGTCCGCACCGGACGCATGGGCAAGACCGGCGGTCAGAGCCGCCTGGTGGCCAAAGTTGCGAGAAAGGTCCACGAGGGCGTAGCGGGCGTCCCGGGCGGCGTGCGCGAGGATCAGTTCCGCCGACTGGTCGCGACTGCCGTCGTTGACGAAAACCACCGACCAGTTTTCGGCGGGGTTCGACGTCATGAGGGCGTCGAGCCGCCGAAGCAACTCGGGCAGGACGGGGGCCTCGTTGTAAACTGGTATGACGAGGGCGATGCGGGCGGCGGAGTTCACGCGGAAGCGGGGCGAGGAGGGGCGACGGGAATATTAACACCGTCTGGACGCGTTCTGCGCAAGCGCGGGTCTCAAGGGGAGGCGGTTCCGTTGGCCGGCTCCGGCCGGGCGAGTCGCAGGCGCCAGAGTCCCGCGAAGCTCTCCTCGTAAGGCTGGCCGAGCACTCGCTCGGAGATGCCCCAGCCGTTCACCCCCGCAGGTTCGGCCAGCCCGCGAAATTTCGCCGGCAGGTGAGTCCGGATTTGGGTGACATCGAGCGCCCGGCCCGCGATCAGACGGGCGTAGAAGCCGTCCTCCGCATGGTAGAAGCGTCCCTCGGCGTAGTAGGAGACCAAGGGATGCCAGGGAAACCAGAGTTGGCCGGGAAAGGCTCGCGCAAGGGCGACGCCTTCCCGCAGGTGTTGGATCCGAGGCCGCATGGCTGCGCCGGAGTCGTGTATCCGCCATGACAGAATCAGGCTGGCGGCCAGAGCCAGAGTTACGGGGACAGACCGCCGGTTCAGTGCGCCAATCGTGGCAAGAGCCAGGCCGGGCAGCGCGAGTTGCAGACCTTGCAGCGAGTTGAGCGTGCCCCCGATTTTAAGGATGCTCACCAAGCCCAAAGGCAGGCTGCAGGCCCAGAGCAGACCGGCCAGACGGCGCGCGCCGAACGGATCGGGTTGTTTGCGAAGGAAAAAAAGCAGCGCTGCGGGCAGGCCGAGGTGAACGGCGAGAAGCGGTGAGAGACTGAGGAGGCGGCCGCCTGCATCGTCCGTTAACGGCAAGGCGCCCGGGATCCGCACCAAGGTGTCCCAAAGGCCCGCGGGGTCGAAGCACGCGAGCGTCGCGATAATCAGCGCCCCGCCGCAGGCAGCCAGCCTGGCTGTGTGTTCGAGCGCGTGGCGTCGACCATGCGCGAGGCCCAGCCAGATCAAGTGTGCGACCGGGAGGCCCAGCGATGTCTGCTTGCAACCCACGGCGGCGGTCGCGGCGAACGCGGCCAGCCAAAGGGACCACGCCGGCCGTTTCGGATGGAGGAGAAGAACCGACGCAACCAAGCCCAGCGCCACGGCGAAGTTATCCGACTGGAGGAAACGCCAGGAGGATTCGGGCCAGACCGCGAGCACCAGCACCGCCGCGAGGAGGCGCGCCGGGAGGGAAGTTTCATTCGCGGGCCATTTTAACAGCGCCACGGCGATGGCGAGCAGAGGCAGGCCGATGTTGATCGCGCCGGCCACCAGGCTGGCCGACTCGATGTCTGGCATCCACGTGGCGGGCAGGAGCAACCAGACCGGCACGGGCCCATACATCCAGGTGCTTATCACCCCCGCGCCTGGCGGACTGTAGACCGGTTCGCCCGCAGCCAGCATGAAAGACGGCACCAGGCGCACGTCGTTCCACGCCGACCAGGGGAATCGGCACCATTGGCTCCATAACCAGATCGCGGCCAGTCCAAGCGCGAGGACCGAGGCGAACTTCAGCAGGCGGGCTGGGGGCCGGGCGGTTTCGCGGTTCATAGTTCGTAGATGTCAGCCCCGGGGCCCAGGCGCACCAGATCGTAGATCGCAAGTCCCGGCATCGTGAATACAGGCCTGGACGCCTTTAGACGGCGAAAAAAAGGTGAATGGCTCCTCCAACCGTCGGTAAGCGGATCGGCGACGTTGATGGCCAGCAGGCGAACCCGATTCGAGCGCAGTCGCGAGATCGCTTCGCTGAAATCCAGGGCTTCGTCGTGACAAGGCGCGGCCGCAGGGCTGAAAAAAAGCGACGCCCTCCCGCCGGCGCGGCGGATCCCAACCTGGGCGAGGGTCGAGTCGACAAGGCAGAGCCGGTCGCCCGCGACCCCGCCCAGCCAGGCCCAGAGACGCGGGTCGTCCAATTCCTTGCGCGCGGCGGCGGTCTCGGTCCAGGAGGCAAAAGAGTAGGGCAGCACGGGGGCCCTTGGATTCGAGGGCAGCAGCCATGAGCGCCGAGCCGCGTCTGCCGCCAAAAGCGCCAGCAAACCAGCGGCAAGGAGAGTCGCGCGCTTTGGGAGAAAAGTGAGCGTTCCCGCTCCGGCGGCAAGCAGGGCGGCCACGGGGGCCAGGACCCGCAGCGAATAGTTCCAGCCTCCCGCGGTGGAGCCTGCCGACCATGCCCACAGGCTAACGCCCAGCGCTGCCGCCAGCCAGACTGGAAGCGCCTGTTTTCCGGCCCGGAGAAGACCTGCAACACCGATTATCAACACGCCGGCTACGCAGGCTAGGGTGAGAGCAAGCATGCCAAGGGCGTTGGACCGCGCCGCGAATGACCAGACCGCCTTTACCGCCACGAGAAGGCTGTCCAAGGCGGGATTTCCCGGGAAAACGCCCAGCGAAATCGGGTGGAAGGGGTTTCCCGTGAGCACCCAGTTCCTGCCATACCACGGCACCGCGACGGCCAGAAGCGGCAGTGCGTAGACGAGCACGGCCGGGACGCGGTTCGCGGAGCGCATGGCGACCAGAACCGCGCCCAGAATGGCAAAGGCCGCGGTGTAGTCGCGACTGATGGCGGCAAGGGTCGCGGCCAGTCCGGCGCAGCAGGCGAGGCGGAGGCCGCCGGCGCGATTGTATTCAACCAAGAAATACGCCATGGACGCCACCGCGATGGTGGTGAGCGCGGTTTCCTGGCCCATCGTGCCGCTCCAGAGAAAAAGGGGGCAGGCGGCCAGAGCCGCGAGGGCGGGAGGGCCCGCGCGTGGGCCGTGCAGCGAGCGGGCCAGCGAGAAGACCGCGCCGCCTGAGATAAGGCATTCGGCCAGCACGCGTCCCGATGCCAAGGTGGGGTCAGACGAACCGCAGGCGAGGTAGATCCAGAGGTTGAGGAGCGAGGCCAGGGGAGGCATGCCGTCCGGCCAGGCGTAGATCTCGAAGTCCGCCGAGGTGCGCGGAGGATATAAGTTAAGATTACCCTGCTCGAGGATGGCGCGCGCGAGGCCGTCCCAGCGGAAGGCAGTGTCCCAACCGTGCAGCGGATCCAGCGCCACGCGTGCCGTCACCGAGATCAGCGCGATCGTTATCGCGGGCAGCCAGAGAATCCATTCACGGCGGTCCGCCCCAGACTCGTCGGCATGAGAGGATTCGGGCTTTTTGCCGAGCCAGACCCAGATCGAGCAGGCCAAACCGAGCAGGAGCCAGGCGCCGAGCAGGGGGCCGCGTGTAAGGGGCACGCCGGACGTCTGAAAAAGCAGCGCGAGCGCGAAGAAGCCCGCGGCGGAAAGCAGGAAGGCGGAGAGCGGCCGAGCGGGAAGGGCGAGGCGGCGGGCGATCTGCCAGCCGGGCAGGGCGAAGGCGACCAGCGCCGGGCCGAGCATCAGCCACGCAAGGATGTCGGCCTGTTCTCTCATTTTCCGTTCTCGACGGGCGCGCGTCGCCGGTAGTCGCCGTGGCTGAAATACTTTTCCAGCCACACATACAGCACGATGAACAGGTAGCGGCTGCCCATCTCCTTGAGTTTAAGTTTCGCCTGTCCCGTTCGGCGGTTGCGCCACGTGATGGGCACGACGGTCCAAGTGTAGCCTCGCACGATGGCCTTGAGCGGCAGCTCGACGGTGAGGTTGAAGTGGGGCGCGATCAGGGGACGGCAGCCTTGGATGACCTCGCGGCGGTAGGCCTTGAAGGCATTGGTCGTGTCGTTGAACCCGTGGCGAAAAAGGGCCCGGATGAAGAGATTGAAGAGGCGATTCAGGCGGAGTTTGAGCCAGGGGTAGTCGATGACGCCGCCGCCCCTGATGAAACGACTGCCGAAGACGCAGTCCCAGCCCTCGCAGAGTTTATCCCAATAGACGACCACGTCGCGGGCGTCATCCGAGGCGTCGGCCATGAAGATCACCATGGCGTCCCCGCGCGCATGGTCGAGACCGTGGATGACGGCGCGTCCGAAGCCGTGCATGCCTAGGTTTTGGACCGGCGCCAATTCGGGCATTCGGGCGCGCAGATCCTGCAGGATGGGCCAGGTGCGATCGCGTGAGCCGTCGTCCACCACGACGATTTCATGCGGTATGGAATGAAGCCTGAGTTCCGAGTGGACATGCTCCACCGTGGCGGTGATGCAGCCCTCTTCGTCGCGCGCGGGTATGACGACGGAGAGAAGCCTTGGGTTGGCGGCCTTGGCTTGGGCTGCTTCGGGAATCATGAGGCCGGCCAGTTCGGGTGCGAGCGCGAGTGGTTGGCGATTTCCTCGAGAATGGACGCCAGCGGGGTGCGCGGGCTCCAGCCCCAGGCGGATGCGGCGCGGGTGCAGTCGAGGACGACCCACGGAAGGTCATAGGGTCGCGGGGCGGGGTCGCTTGCGACGTCGTGTGGACCCAGTCGCTCGCGGCACCAGGCGCCTAGTTGGCGAAGCGACATGGCCTGGGAGGCGCCGCCCGCGATGTTGAGCACGTGCGGCTTGTCTGCCACGGCCGTCGCGTCGAGTTGGGCGAGGACGAGTGGGGCGAGATCGGCCGGGTGCAGGCAATCGCGCACCTGATGGCCGAGGCCGTCGAAGCCGATGTGCTTGAGCGGGCGGCGGGCGGCCCACTCACGTATCCAGTAACTGAAGATGCCCTGGTCGTATCGGCCGAACTGGCCCGCGCCGGCCAGCACGCCGCAGCGGTTGAT
>JBDLWD010000149.1:0-9115 GCA_039804465.1 Verrucomicrobiota bacterium
CGGCGGCCTGTTCGAAGTTTTGCTTCGCGGCGGCCTCGGCCATCTCGGCGCGGAGGGTTTCGAGCCATTCGCGGGATTTGCCCTCGAGGAAGGCGCAGGCGTCGTCGACGCGGGCGCGGTAGGCCTCGGGCGTGAGAATGTTTTGGAAGCCGTAGAGCTCCTCGCGCACGTCGTCGTAAAGTTGCCAGCGTCCGTCGGCCAGGCGCTGGGGGGTGGCGTCGCCGAGGAGGATGCCGAACTGGCGGCGCATCTGGGCGAGGGTTTTGCGCAACAGGCCGGAGTGGGCGAAGGGGCCGAAGTAGCGGGCGCGATCCTCTTTTTTAAAGCGGGTGAGGCGAAAGCGGGGAAGGGCCTCGGCGAGATCGACGCGGACCTGGAGGAAGCGTTTGTCGTCGATGAAGTCGGTGTTGTAGCGCGGCTTCCACTGCTTGATGAGCTTGCCCTCGAGGAGGAGGGCCTCGGGCTCGGACTTCACCTCGATGGTGTCGAAGTCGTGGATGAGGCCGATGAGCGCGCGGATCTTCGGGTGGACCGTCATGGCGCGCGACGGCGTGAAGTAGGAGGATACGCGCTTCTTGAGGGCCTTGGCCTTGCCGACGTAGAGGATGCGACCGAGGCGGTCCTTCATGAGGTAGACGCCCGGCTTGTCCGGCAGGCGGCGGACCTTCTCTTTCAGGTTTACTGGCTCGGTCGCTGGCATTTTTGGGAAGCGTAACCAGAGTGTCGCAGAAGCAAGGTATGGTTTCCAGTTCCTCCCAATCCTCTCACGCCCCGTTTCGCACCGTGGCCTCGATCCGTTACGAGCTCATCACGCTTGGTGACGAACTGCTGCTCGGCCTGACCGCCAACAGCCATCTGACCTTCATCGGGGCCGCGCTCGGCCGTCAGGGCGCGCGGCTGGGGCGCAACGTGACGATCACGGACGACGCCGACGCGATCGCCACGCAGTTTATGGAAAGCTGGGCGCGCAGCGATGTGGTGATCACCACCGGCGGATTGGGGCCGACCTGCGACGACCGGACCCGCGAAGTCGTAGCGCAGGTGCTGGGTCAGGAACTGGTCTTCGAGGAGTCTATCCGCGCGGCGATCGAGGCGCGTTTTGCCAAGCTCGGCCGGCGGATGACGGACAACAATCTCAAGCAGGCCTACCGTTTCTCGCGCGGCGAGGTGCTGCCCAACGCCAACGGCACGGCGCCGGGCCTTTGGGTGGAGCAGGACGGCAAGGTGCTGGTGATGCTTCCCGGCCCGCCCAACGAGCTGAACCCGATGCTCATCGAGCAGGTGCTGCCCAAGCTGACCCGACTCGGGCTCCTCGCGGAGCGCGAGGCCTACGTGCAGGTGCGCACCGCGGGCATCGGCGAAAGCGCGCTGGAGATGAAGCTCCAGCCGGTGCTTTCGCCGCACGGCGATGCGCTCTCGATCGCGTTTTGCGCGCACCAGGGCCAGGTGGACCTGCGGCTGAGCTCGCCCTCGGGCGCTCTCTCGATGGAGCGGCTGCAGGAGCTCGCGCAGGAGTGCGCGACGCTGCTCGGGGAGGATTTTCTCTGCATCGGCCATGATTCGCTGGCGAAAGTCTGCGCCGACCTGCTGCGAGCGGGCGACCACACCCTTGCGGTGGCGGAGACGGCCACGGGCGGCCTGCTGGCCAACTGTTTCACCGACATCGCGGGCGCCTCGAAGTTTTTCGCCGGCGGCTGCGTGTGCTACTCGAACGAGTCGAAGATGCAGCTGCTCGACGTGCCGGAGGACATCCTGCTCCAGCACGGCGCGGTCTCCTCGGAAAACGCGGTGGCGATGGCCGCCGGCGTGGCGGAGAGGCTCGGCGCGGACTACGGGCTGGCGATCACCGGCTTCGCGGGGCCCTGTGGCGGCACGAAGGAGAACCCGGTGGGGACGATCTTTTTGGCGCTCTACACGCCCGGCGGCGTTTGGTCGCGCCGGCTCGCGCAGTCCGGCCCGCGCTCGGCGGTGAAGCAGCGCGCGGTGAACGGCGCGCTCGACTGGCTGAGGCGTGAGCTGGTGCGCGCTAAACGCGGCTGCTGCGGCGAGGCCGCGAAGCCGCAGCGCGCTGGCGGCGCGATGCAGTAGCGGGCGGGCTTGCCAAGCCGGGCGTCGGGCGGGCATCGATGAGGCATGGCCCGCAGCGTGGTGCTTCTGGGAACGCGTCGATGCGAGCGCTGCGAACTTCCGCCGCGCTGGTGCGTCTGCGCTGCGCAAACACTGGAGGCGTGTCCTCTTCACGTGGATGTGCTCCAGCACGCGCTGGAGGCGCACCGGCCCTCGAGCACTGGCAACCTTAT
Organism: Verrucomicrobiota bacterium; assembly: GCA_039804465.1. Lineage (GTDB taxonomy): Bacteria > Verrucomicrobiota > Verrucomicrobiia > Opitutales > Opitutaceae > IMCC26134_A. Next base: position 2,301 of record JBDLWD010000149.1, read on the forward strand.
CCCGAGGGTGGTGGCGGGCGCGCGAGTTCACCTGTATCGCCGGGAACGTCCGCTGGTGCGCGAGGAGATCGTGCGTCCCGAGGCGTGCGAGCTGTGGATCCTGCACCCGAACGGGGAATCGTTGCCCGAGCCCAATGTTCGTAATACGAACATTGGCTCGGAGGGGGGCGGGGCGAAACTCCAGGTGCTGTTGCTTGACGCGAGCTGGGCGCAGGCGGGTGGCATGCTGGCACAGGTGCAGACTTGGGGTCGCCGGGTGCGGCTGCCGATGGAGGGAAAAAGCCGCTATGCGCTGCGGGCGCAAAACGGCGACGGGCGTTTTTCCACCTTCGAGGCGTTGCTCTTTCTTCTCGATGCGCGGGGCGAGGCGGATACGGCGCGGCGGCTGCGACTCCAGTTCGAGCTGCACGTCTACGCTGGTTTGTGCTCGCGCGGGCGCAAGGCGGAGGCCGAGGCGTATCTGGCGGACTCTCCGGTGCGCGAGGCGTTTCCCGACTTGATCGCGGAGTTCGCGCGCAAGCGGCCCAATCTCGACGCGCTGCCGCCGCGGCCTCCGGTCGGCTCCGCCTGACGCATCCGGTGCGTGAAGCGCCAAGCGGGCGACGACAATCATTCTGGTTACCATGTCCCAAACACCCGACCCTCTTCCCCCTTCCGCGCGCGCGCGGCGCTTGATCGAGCATTTCGACATGCGGCCAATCCCGCGCGAGGGCGCGTGGTTCGCGTTGCGCTGGGTGGCGGCGGCGCGGATTCCGGGCGAGGCTCTGCCGGTGCGCTACGGCGGCGTGGCGCGGGCGGTGGGGAACGCGATTCTGGCGCTGGTCACGCGGCGGGATTTCTCCGCGCTGCACCGGTTGCGCACGGACGAGACCTGGCACTTTTACGGCGGCGACGCGGCCGAGCTTCTGCTGCTGCATCCGGACGGGCGGGCGGAGACGATTAGCTTCGGTGGCGACGTGTTTGCGGGCGAGCAACCGCAGGTGACTGTTCCCGCGGGCGTGTGGATGGGTGCGCGGCCCGTGCGCGATACGGCGGAGGCTTATTCGTTTTTCGGCTGCTCGCTGGCCCCCGGCTTCGACTACGCGGACTACGAGCACGGCTATCGGGATGAGTTGCAAAAAGGCTGGCCGGCGGAGACGGACCGGATCGCGGCGCTCACGCGCGAGGATTCGCTGACCCGGCCCGTGGCGGACCAGGCCGCGCCGGTATCGGCTCCCGCGCTGGTAAGCCGGGTGTTCGGTCCGGAGGAGGGGGCGCAAATCCAGGTGGCGCCTGGCGTGAGCTTGCGCGAGTTGCTGGGGAGAACGGGCGTGGCGCGGACGGAGGCGGTGAGCGTGGCGCGGTTTCGGCTGGAAGCAGGGGCGTCGTCGGGCTCGAGCCGTTACCTCGGCTGCGACGAGTTTTTTCTGGTGCTCTCGGGCACGGGAGTGGCGACCCTGAACGGCATGACGATGTCTGTCGGGCCGGGGTCGGTGGTGGTCATTGCGCGCGGCGACCCGCACGAGCTGAAGGCGGACGCGACGGGACCATTGGAGTTTCTGACGGTGCTGGCGCCGGCCTTTAATCCGGCGCACTACCTGCCGTAGTGGAGCCGGCCGGCCTGATCAGGGGCGGAAAAGGGCGACGTCGCTCCACTCCCCCATGAGTCGGTGCTCGACTCGCCAGCCGGGAGTGGCGGCGGCGTAGGCGGCGCGGACCTGGTCGTTTTCGCGGGCGAGGATGCCGCTGAGGACGAGTAGGCCGCCGGGGGCGATGGCGTTGACCAGTTGCGGGATGAAGCGGAGAAGGACGTCGGCCTGGATGTTGGCGAGAACGACGTCGGCCTGGGTGCCGGCGGGCAGGCCGGTGACGAGGTCGGCGGTGGAGAAGCGCACGGCGCCGGCGAGGTCGTTGAGCGTGGCGTTTTCCTCGGAGACGCGCACGGCCTCGGGGTCGTTGTCGAAGCCGGAGACGTCGGTCCAGCCGAGGCGGACGGCGGAGAGGGCGAGGATGCCGGAGCCGCAGCCGGCGTCGATCACGGCGCCGCGGCGCGCGGTGTTCTCGGCGCGGGCGACGAGGCGCTCGACGCAGAGGCGGGTGGTCTCGTGGTTGCCGGTGCCAAAGGCGAGGCCGGGGTCGAGCCAGATGGCGGTCTCGCCGGCGGCGAGGACGTGGGTGGCGCGTTCCCAGACGGGGACCCAGTGCAGGCGGCCGCAGCGCCAGGCTTTGAAGTGGGCCTTGTAGCTGTCGCGCCAGTCTTGATCGCCGAGGGCGCGCTCCTCGGGCGCGGCGGGGGTGGCCTCGGCGGGGAGAAGGGGGAGGAGTTCGGTCCACGAGGCGCGGGCGGAGTCGACATCGGGGAAGATGCCCACGAGCCAGGCGCGGTTGATGATGACGTCCTGGAGCAGGCTCCAGTTCTCCAGGCCGTTCTCAAGGAGAAGGTCGTCGATCTGGTCGACGGTGGCGGGCGAGATTTCGGATTTAAGTTCGAAGAGGGCGGGCATGGAGAGCTAGGAGCGTGGAGCAGGGAGCTAGGAGCGGAAGGCGTCTCAGGCGAAGAGGCCGAGGCCCTCGTCGAGGCCGAGATGGAGATTCATGCACTGGATGGCGGCGCCGGACGCGCCTTTGCCGAGGTTGTCGAGGCGGGCCATGACGACGGCCTGCTCGGCGTGGCCGAAGACGGCGAGATCGCAGCGGTTGGTGCCGTTGCAGGCCTGGATGTCGAAGAAGCCGCCATCGAGCACGGACTCGTCGCCGAACGGGAGGACGCGGATGAATTTTTCCCCGGCGTAGGTTTCGGCGAGGGCGTGGTGGAGGGCCTGGGGGGTGGGCGCGGCGGGGAGGGCGCGGAGGGCGAGGGGGACGGTGACGGCGAGGCCTTGATAGAAGGCGGCGACGACGGGATTGAAAACGGGGGCTTGGGAGAGGCCGGTGTGCACGCGCATCTCGGGGAGGTGCTTGTGCATGAGGGCGAGGGCGTAGGGGCGGGGGCTTTGAAGGGCGGCGGGGCGTGGCGAGGCCTCGTAGTCGGCGATCATTTTTTTGCCGCCGCCGCTGTAGCCGGTGAGGGAGAAGCAGGTGACGGGGTGGTCGGCGGGGAGAAGGCCGCGCTGGATAAGGGGGCGGACGGCGAGGGCGAAGGCGGTGGCGTGGCAGCCGGGGTTGGCGATGCGCTTGGAGGCGCGGATGGCGGCGCGGAAGGAGGCGCCGAGCTCGGGCACGCCGTAGGTCCAGCCCTCGGCGACGCGGTGCGCGGTGGAGGCGTCGATGACGCAGGTGCGGGGGTTCGTGACCAGGGCGACTGATTCCTTGGCGGCGGCGTCGGGCAGGCAGAGGAATGCGATATCGGCGGCGTTGAGGCAGGCGGCTCGGGCGGCGGAGTCCTTGCGTTTGGCGGGGTCGATCTCGATGAGCTCGATGTCGGGGCGCGCGGCGAGGCGTTCAAAAATCTGGAGGCCGGTGGTGCCCTCCTGTCCGTCGACGAAGACCTTGGTTTTCATAGGGAAAAATTAGACTCGCGGGCGGCTCTGGCGGTGCCAAGGCCGGATTGGCAAGCGTGGCGCGCCGGTGAGAGAGCGGCGCTCAAAAGGCTTCGCCCTCGTGTATCAAATCCCCCGGCCGGGCTCCGCGCGATGGTGAAACGCGGCAGCATGAAAGCGGGTATGGAGGTGCGGGGAGTCATCGGCACGGACCTTTGCGACAAGGGTAAGCCTGGTCGACGATGCTCCTAGTCGATCGGGTAGGAAAGGGCAGGGGGAGTTTCTCCGCGCGGGTTCGTCCGGCTTCACCCTGCGACTTGGCTCAGGCGGGCGACGACCTCGACGAGGAGCCTGTGCTCGGCGGCGTGGATTTTTTGCGCGAGGGATTCGAGGGTGTCGGTCGTCTCCACGCGGACGGCGGCCTGGTCGATGATGGGGCCGGCGTCGATGGCGGGGATGACGTGGTGGACGGTGCAGCCGGTGATTTTCACGCCGTGGCGGAAGGCCTGGCCGATGCCGTCGAGGCCGGGGAAGCTGGGGAGGAGGCTGGGGTGCAGGTTGATGACCTTGCCGGAGAAGGCCTGGAGGAAGCCGGGCTTCACCACGCGCATGAAGCCGGCGAGGACGACGAGGTCGGGGGCGCAGGCGCGGACGGCCTCGATGTAGCGCAGCTCGCCCTCGCCCTCGAGCTTGGTCTTAAACGGGGCGGGGTCGAGGTAGCGGGCGTCGACGCCGAAGCGCGGGCCGAGGGCGAGGATGCCGGCCTCGGGCCGGTCGGCGAAGATGGCCACGATGCGGGCGCGGCCGAGGCGGCCTTTTTGTTGGGCGATGCAGAGGGCTTCGGCGTTGGAGCCGCGGCCAGAGCCAAGGATGACGACGCGCATGGTGCGAAAAGGCGAAGGATGTCGCGGGCGGTCCGGCGCAGGCGAGTTTTTATGCGGTGAGGAGGGTGGGGGCGCGATGACCGACTGAAGCCGAAGATCGGGCGCAAAAAAACCGCCGTCCCCTGGAGGAGACGGCGGTCGGTGAGGACGCCGGTGAGAGCGTCGTGAAGAAGAAATTACTTCTTCTTCGCGGCGGGCTTCTTCGCGGCAGCCTTCTTGGCGGCCGGCTTTTTGGCGGCAGCCTTCTTGGCGGGCTTCTTAGCCGCGACTTTCTTCACCGACTTTTTGGCAGTGGCCATGATGTATCTCCTGTTTGGTTTGGTTCTGGGTCTGACTCCCGACGAGACCTTGGGGAAAGGATCGCCGGACACGGCGCCATTGGCGCTGCGTGAGCGGCAGCATTCATGCACGAAAGCGCATTGCAAGCCTCGGTTGCGCAAAATGGCGCGTTTTCCTTCCGGGGCAAGCTTGTATTTATAATATGGATACTTATTTCGGGGGTCCGGGGCGGGGTCAAAACGCGTTTGCGCGGCCGGGGCGCGGCGTGAAGGATGAACGCCATAACCATGCAATCCGTCGTTCCCGAGCTCATCCTCCTCTTCGTGCTCCTTCTGGCCAACGGGTTTTTCTCCATGGCCGAGCTGGCGGTGGTGTCGGCGCGCAAGACCCGCCTTCGCGAGCTGGCCGAGGGCGGCGACGCGCGTGCGGCGCGGGCGCTGGCCGTGGCGGAGCATCCGACGCGTTTCCTTTCGACCGTCCAGGTGGGCATCACCCTGGTGGGGACCTTCGCCGGCGCGGTGGGCGGCGCGGCGCTGAGCGACGCGCTGGCGGGCGCGCTGGCCGGGATGCCCTTGGTGGGCGAGCATGCGGAGACGACGGCGCTGGTGGTGGTGGTGATATTCATCACCCTGGCCTCCGTGGTGATCGGTGAGCTGGTGCCGAAGCGGGTGGCGTTGTCCAATCCCGAGGGCATCGCCCGCAGGGTGGCGGGTCCGGTGGACCGGCTCTCGACCATCGCGCATCCCGTGGTGGTGGCGCTTTCGTGGCTGACCGAGGGCATCCTGAAAATCTTCGGCCTCGGCAAGGCGCGGGTGCAGGCGGTGTCGGAAGGCGAGATCAACGATCTGGTGCAGCAGGGCCTGAAGACGGGCGCGTTCAACCCCACCGAGACCGAGATGGTGGCGGGCGTGCTGGAGCTGGACCAGCTGGGCGTGACCGAGATCATGACGCCCCGCCCGAAAATGGTTTTCCTCAACCTCGACGACCCGGACGAGGTGAACTGGCGCAAGGTCGTGACGAGCGGACACTCGCGCTACCCCGTCTACGCCATGCACCGCGATCAGGTGGTGGGCGTGGTGACGGTGAAGGCGATCTGGGCCAACACCGCCTTCGGTCTGCCTGCCAACCTGCGCAGCGTGATGTCGCCGCCGCTGATCGTGCCGGAATCGATGACGGTCATCCAGCTGATCGAGCAGTTTCGCAAGACGGGCCAGCACCTCGCGCTGGTCACGGACGAGTTTGGCGCCATCCAGGGTCTGGTGACGATGATCGACGTCATGGAGGCGATCGCCGGCGACCTGCCGGAAAAGGGCCGTCGCGCGGCGCCGGAGGCGCGCAAGCGCGAGGACGGCTCGTGGCTGATCGACGCCACGCTGCTGGTGCCCGAGTTCAAGGAACTGCTCGGCATCGACGAGCTCGAGCACGAGGACACGGCGGAGTTCAAGACTGCGGGAGGTTTTGTGATGACCTACTTCGGGCGCATTCCGCGCGCGGGTGACCATTTCGACCACGGCAGCTGGCGTTTCGAGGTGATCGACATGGATCGCCATCGCATCGACAAGATCCTGGCCACGCCGCTGCGAGGGACGGGCGAAGACGAAGAGGATTCGGCGGACGAGGACGGCGGGCGAGGTTGAGGCGCGCCGGGCGTAGCGACCGAACAGCAGGGTGACGGATTATCGGCGGGAGGTGGCGCCGGAGGCTTGGTGTTGCGCCGATCTGCGGTGTCGCCGCGGAGGATCAGGTTGGCGGGATGGGCGGGGTCTTGTCCTCGCGGAGGGCGAGGGTCCCGTCGGGCTGGTGGACGATCATGAAGTTGCGGGAGTGGACGTTGCGCAGGCTGGCCCGGTGCGCGATGGTGACGTAGGTGAGGTCGGGCAGGGCGGACCGCAGTCGGTGGTAGAAGGCGAGCTCGGCGTTTTCGTCGATCGCGGCGGTGGCCTCGTCGAGGAAGAGCCAGGCCGGGCGATGCAGGAAAACGCGGGCGAGCGCGAGGCGTTGTTGTTCGCCGCCGGAGAGCGTTTGGGCCCAGTGCGCATGCTCGTCGAGGCGCGCGATCAGGCCGGGCAGCTCGCAGAGTTCGAGGGCCTGGCGGCAGACGGTGTGGTCATAGAGTTCGGGCTCGCGCGGGTAGGCCAGGGCGGCGCGCAGGGTGCCGATGGGCAGGTAGGGCTTTTGCGGCATCACCATGCAG
>JBDLWD010000150.1:0-2960 GCA_039804465.1 Verrucomicrobiota bacterium
GCCAGAAGTGAAAACCCGTTGGGATGAGAAATTCCTGTATGTCGAAAGCAATGGCCTGCCCTCGCATGGGATGATGGTGGGCATCACGGCCTGGCAGCAGCAGGTGCCCCTCCCGCAGAACTACACCGGTGCGAATGCCTGGCGCGTGCCGCTCGCGCCCGTCCCGGCCAAGGAGCCTGCGACCATCCGCGGCCGTTTCCTGCGCGGGGCCATAGCGATCGCCGCGAACGGCATCCCGATTTTCAATCCGCAAAACAACCGCGGAGAAATCTCTCTGGATATCGGCGAACTCGACAAGTGGGGTGGACACTGCGGCCGGGCGGATGACTACCACTACCACGTCGCTCCGCTCCACTTGCAGAGCGTCACCGGCCCGGCCCTGCCCATCGCCTACGCGCTCGATGGTTATCCCGTCTACGGTCTCACCGAGCCGGATGGCTCCGAACCACGGGGTTTGGATGCGCTCAACGGGCACCACACTTCCGCGTTGGGCTACCACTACCATGCCTCGAAAAAGTATCCCTTTGTCATGGGTGGATTCCATGGCGAAGTCACCGAGCGAGACGGACAGGTCGATCCGCAGCCGAGGGCGACGCCGGTCCGCGAAGCGCTCCAAGCCCTGCGCGGCGCGCAGATAACCGCTTTCGAAAAGCAGGACGGCGATGCCCGTCGGCTGACCTATACGATGGGAAAGGAAACCGGCACCGTAAGCTACGCGCCGCTTCCCGATGGAGGCGGTTATCGGTTTCGGTTCCGACAAGGGAGCGCGGAAGAGACAACCGAGATCTATACTCCGCGCCAGGGCGGCGGCGGAAAAGGCGCTCCCGGGCGCGAACGCGCGTCCGCCGGCCAACCGCGCCCGCCTGTGGACGGCGCCAGGCCAAGAGACGTGGGCTTGGCCGACTCGGCGGTGTCCGAACGCAATTTCCCGCCCCGTAGCAGCGATGGCGTTTTCTTTCTATCGAGCCCCGTCGTGGAGGATGGCGCCGAATTGCCCGCAGAAAATACTGGCGATGGCCGGGGCAGTTCGCCGCCCCTCGTGTGGAAAGGCGCGCCCTCGGCCACCCGGAGCTACGCCTTGGTCATGGATCATCTCGATGCCAAGGGGGGCTGGAAGGGATACTGGATCGTGTATGATATTCCGTCAGCGACGACTTCCTTCGCGGCGGGGGTGAGCGGTCCCGGCAGAGTGGGTGTGGGTTTTCGCGGCCAGCTTGGCTACGAACCGCCCAAGTCTCAGGGGCCCGGCTCGAAGACCTACGTCATCACCCTGTATGCCTTGTCCGCGCCGCTTTCGTTGGGGAATCCCTCGTCCGTCAATCGCGACACCCTCCTTGCCGCCATCCAAGGCAAGGTTCTCGCCAGTTCATCTCTGCGTGTCGTCCACGCCCGGCCGGTAGGCGGCGCCACGGCAGCCCCGAAAGAAGCTCCCAAGGAACCTCGGCAGGCCGCGGCGCTGATCAAGCCTGCGATGAGTGATACGGTGAAACTCAACATTTACGCCGACAACTGGTTCATGCTTTACGTGAACGGTCGTCTCGTCGCGGTGGATCCCATCCCTTTCACGCCGCACAACGTGGTGAGCGTGGATTTTCTGCCGGAGTATCCCATGACCATCGCGGTGCTGGCCAAGGACAACGCCGATCCCGTCACAGGTCTCGAATATGGCGACAGGATCGGCGATGGAGGCTTCATCCTGAAATTTGCGGATGGCACCGTGACCAACGCGACGTGGAGGGCCAAATGCTTCTCGCGCGGGCCCATCGGAGGAGACGTGAAAAATCCGCGGGTGGCCTCGGAGCCATTACCCCAAAACTGGTGGGCCGCGGATTTCGACGACAGCCGCTGGCCCCAAGCCAAGGAATACAGCGCGGCGGTCGTCGACCCGAAGTCGCCGTATTACGAATACGACTTCAAGAATGCGGAGTTCATCTGGACCGACGACCTCGCGATCGACAACACGGTCGTTTTTCGGACGCGGGTTGAAAAGCCCGGTTGGACTCCGCGTTGGAACACGCGGCCGGATCTCGAAGCCGGTGGCTTGTCCCCCTGAACTTGTGCGGCCGGCAACTTTTATCAGCGCCCGGCCGGTGCGGCTGTGCGCGGCAAGTGATGCGCGTCTCCGGCCGAGGTGGCGGGACGCGTGATCAGTGCGATTCCGACCTCAAGCAGGCCGAAGGCGACGTGGGGCCAGGCGATGCGATCCGAGAAGTCCAGCAGCCAAGGGCTGGTGGCTAGAAAGACACCGATCACGCAATCAAGCCCGAGGTGGATGCGGTAGGGAATCAGCTTGAAAACGCCGAGTTCATAGTCGGTGGCCAGGCTGTAGAGGATGATTGCCGCGCCCACTACCCAGGCGGAATTTCGAGCTGGTTCATTATCCGAAAAGCCTACCAAAAAAGGAGCGACGAGAAGAAGGAATCCGATGACGTAATCTACGATTCCGTGAGTGAGGCTGTTAATGCGTTTCATGATGATCGGTGGGTTTGGGTTTAATCGACGGGAAATTCGGTTCAGCGGTGCGGTCTAAGGCGCGTCCTTGTTCCACCCACCTGAATTTCGGAAGGGTAGCCGGCATGACCGCGAATGGGCGGCCGGCGGGTGATTGCGGATTTGATGAAGCATCATACCGCCATGTTAACCGCATCGCGACGGGAGCGTGATCGGGCAGGTCGTGTCTCGAACACTGGGGTGGCTTACGGACGCGGCGCGTTCAACTCGCGGACTCGGTGTATTTTCATCCGCATGGTCGTAATTGGCCCGTATCGGGGAATCCCTCGGCTTCGATCATCCGAACTACCGGTGTCCCGAGATTGTCGTTCTCGGGCCTGACAACAAAAAGCCCGCCTTTTGACGAAGGCGGGCTAAGGGAGACTAAAGCAGCCAACGAGCCGTCTATGCGGCGATCGGCAGCGAGCTTCGCTTGGGAATACGAATGCTTAGAATGCCTTCCTTGAGTT
>JBDLWD010000151.1:0-6686 GCA_039804465.1 Verrucomicrobiota bacterium
GGGGATGAGTGACGATGCGGTAGCCCTGGGCGCCGTCGATGAGCAGGTAGATGTCGTTGTGGGCCTTCAGTTCCTCGGCGAGCTGATCCATGGCCTCGCGGATCTGCGCGGCGGTGACGAGCGAAGGCACGTCGGCGTAGAGCTCGTTGTCGACAGGGGCGAGTCCGAGCGGGTTAGTCTCCTCGGTGGTGGTGGCGAGCTCCTCGCCGACGAATGAGGCGGCATCGGCGGCAGGCGACGGCTCGATGGATCCGTCGGCGGGAACGATAGCATCGACGTTTTCGCCGCCCTCGGCCTGCTCGCTGATCAGGGGCACCTGCGCCTGGTCATGATAGCGAGTGAATATGGTCTGGATGTCTTTGATCGTGAGCGGCTGGTTCGACGAGAAGAGCAGCGCCTTGAGCACCAGTTTGAGATTGAACGCCATGCGAGGGAAGGCGCCGAGCAAACTCCCCGTCCCGCCCTGCGCGCAATCCCGAATTCCGCGCCCCGTCCCACCCTCGCTTTTTGGTCGGCCCGCGGCCGCTTCGTGGTTCGGAAGAACCGATGCGCGAACTGGGCGCTTGTAACGGCTCACTTACGAGGAATGCTTCATTGGTTACATCCCTCAGCTTCATTAGCCACGTCCCCACACTTTAATGACCTCTTTAGTCGGGCTGATCCCGGTGATATGGCGTTCCCTGCCATTTGCCTTGCTTTTATTTTGCTCGGCTTCGGCGGCGGGGGCGCCCTCCGGCGAGGTGGTCTCGCGCGACACCCACCTCGTGGCATTGAACCAGGCCGGGTATGAAACCGCCCGCCCCAAGCGCTTCACCGCACCGCTCTCTCCCGACGGCACTCCCTTTGTGGTCCGCGCGCGTGAGGGACAGACGCACCTTTTTCGCGGCGAGATCCGCGGCCACATCGGGGATTTCAGCGGCTTCCGGCCGGCGGAGGGCAAAACGGATTACGTGGTCGAAGTTCGCGGCGGCGATTTGAAGAATGGGGTCTCCGCCCCCTTTGCCATCGGCGAAAACCTCTACCAGGAGGTTTTCTGGCAAACGGCGGTCGATTTCCTGATCGATAGCCGCAGCGTGGTGGGCACCCACCCGAGCGCTTTTGGCGGCTGTGCGTGGCGCGACGGCAATTACTACGATTTTATCGTGCCCTCTTTGGTGCTCCTTGCCGTTTCCGACCCTGCCGCCATAAGCGCGATGCCCCGGCAGATCGACTGGGCGGCGGATAAGAAACGCGTGCTGGATCCCGGCTTTCACTTCGACGCGAAGAACCCCGAAAGCGGGGGCGTGATGGAGGCGGTGCATCGTTATTACCAAGAGCTGGAGCCACCCGCCCCCGACGCTCCGGACGTCGCCAAACTCATCCACTGGGGCGCCGGCTTCATTTTGATGAAACCGGAAAGCAAGGACCCGATGGGCGATCCCGAGCCGCGCCAAATCCACGCCCAAACGGTGGAGCAAGTGGCTTACGTGCTCTGGGCCTGGCCGGTGCTAAAGCAGTGGCTGCCCCGGTCTTTTTACGAACGCTGCCGCGATTTCAGTTTTCAACACTGGGAAAAATCAATGGGTGTTTGCAAATGGTGGAACCCGGCCGGCTACGACGCCCCGCCCCAGGGTCAGAATCCCATGAGCGGTAGACTGCATCCTTACAAAGGTCGTCACGCCCCCGGCCATTCAATCGTGCCCAATCTTCTGATGCATGAAGTAGCGCTTCGCGAGAAACGAACCGACGCCGCGAAATACCTCGAGGCCGCAGTCGCACAGGCTCGCTACGTGATGGACACGCTCGATTGGGAAGATCCCCGTTCCACCAAAGGACACCGGATGAGCGAGCACCGCACCATCCCCAACCTGGTCTGGCTGCTGCAACGCTACCCCGAGCAGGCGCCGGCGGGACTACGGGACTGCATCCGCCGCTGGGCCGAGGTGGCAGTCCGCCGCTCGCAAAACATGTGGGATTTCCGCCGCTACGACGAAACCGAGCATTGGACCATTCCCAAACTAAACGACGTCGGCAACTGGGTGTCCGTCCCCGCGGGGGCGTTGTCCGCCTCGTGGGTGGTAGACGACTCCGCCTTGAAAACACGCCTGCGCGAGCTTGCCGTCTCGCACATGGATTTTGTTTGGGGACGGAACCCGCGCCTGGCCGCCGCTCCCCATATGCCCTGGATGGGGTTTCCCGCCCTTGAGCGCGGCTGGCCCGTCGGCCACAAGGTCGACGTGTGCGCACGTCTGGAAAGCTGCCGCGGATCGATTTCCAGCGGCCCGGGCAGCGAGATGTTTCCCTTCAACCCGGAAGGAGCTTTCCGCCACGCGGAAGGATGGGTCAACTACGGCGCTGCGTTTTGCGTGTCTCTGGCCTGGTGGCAGCAGGATAAAAACTCCGCGACGGTGCCTGGATTACCTTAGTCAAAAGTTGAAGTGGTCCGAGCAAGGATCTTTCGCGCGGACCGCCTCAGCTTTGGTCCAGGTTGTTTCTTCAAAAACAAGGAAAGCGGTCATCCGTTTTCAACCTGTCGAGTTCATTCCCCGGCCCAAAAAAAAGCCGCCGCCCTTGAGGGGCGGCGGCCGTGACGTAAAGCGAACTATAGATTAAAGAAACCGCCTTACTTGGCAGGAACTTCCGCGATCGTCTTAAGGATACGGGAGGCAACCTCGTAAGGATTCGCGGCGGAGTTCGGACGACGGTCCTCGAGGTATCCCTTGTAGCCCGCCTTGACGAAGCTGTGGGGGACGCGGATCGAGGCGCCGCGGTCGGCGACACCATACGAGAACTTGTCGATGGACTGGGTCTCGTGGAGGCCGGTGAGGCGGAAGTGATTGTCGGGACCGTAAACGGCGACGTGCTCGGACATGTTCTTGGAGAACGCGGCCATTAGCTTCTCGAAGTATTCCTTGCCGCCGACTTCGCGCATGAACTTGGTGGAGAAATTGGAGTGCATGCCCGAGCCGTTCCAGTCGAGGGGCGAATTGTAGACGCCGCGGATCGGCTTGCAGTGGAACTCGACGTCGATGCCGTATTTCTCGCACAGGCGGACGAGCAGATAGCGGGCGACCCAGACGTCGTCGGCGGCCTTCTTGGAGCCTTTGCCGAAAACCTGGAACTCCCACTGGCCGGACGCGACCTCGGCGTTGATGCCTTCATGGTTGATGCCGGCGTCGAGACAGAGATCGAGGTGCTCCTCGACGATCTGGCGGGCGATGTCGCCGACGTTCTTGAAGCCGGCGCCGCAGTAGTAAGGACCCTGGGGGGCGGGATAGCCACCTTGGGGGAAACCGAGGGGACGGCCGTCCTGATAAAGGAAATACTCCTGCTCGAAGCCGAACCAAGTGTCCGGGTCGTCGAGAATGGTGGCACGGGCGTTGGAGACGTGGGGGGTGCCGTCGGCGTTGTAGACCTCGCACATCACGATGGCGCCGTTCTTGCGAGTGGTGTCCGGATACACGGCAACCGGCTTGAGCACGCAGTCGGAACTGCCGCCGGGGGCCTGCTGGGTGGAGCTGCCGTCGAAGCCCCAGAGAGGGAGCTCTTCAAGCTTCGGGAAGCTCGCGAATTCCTTAATCTGGGTCTTGCCGCGCAGATTCTGCACGGGCTTGTAACCGTCGAGCCAGATGTATTCGAGTTTGTATTTAGCCATGGATGTGGAGGTTGAGAGAAAGTGGATTTAGATTGAGGCAGACTTCCAGAAAACTACCGGCGGCTGACCCAGGCGAAACCCTGAGCTACAATTTTAGCACTCACTGTGCCAGCAATGAAAAAAATTGCTGCTTTGGCTTTCCGCACAAAAACACCACGCGTTTTTCAAGTAGCCGCGACTTTTGCCGATCAAAAATGTCCAGTTTAGCCCCTCGCCAAACTTGCGGATGCAAGTCGGCTGCCAATTCTGTGCATTTTCGACCATGCAGGAAATGAAGGATACCCGCCGAGCCTTGGTGCGCATCGGCTATGATGGACGGGTGCACAAATCCTTCCGGGGGCACCAAGCGCAGGAGCGCTTTGAGAACGAGATTCGCGTGCTCCGCTACCTCGAGAGCAAAGCATGCCCCTACGTGCCGCGCGTGCTGGAAAGTCATCCCGCAGAACTGCGACTGGTGACCACCAACTGCGGCCAACGCGTGGAGCACATCGCTCCCGCCAAGGTTCAGGAAATTTTCGCCGAATTGGAAAACACCTTCCGTGTGCGCCACGACGACGCCTACGCCCGAAACATAACCTATTCTCCCCACGCGGGTCGTTTCTGCGTCATCGATTTCGAGTTCGCGACCATCCTGGATCCAGACGCCCCGCCTGGCCCCGCGCTGGACTTGCCCCAGCCGGACGGTCCTCGGGGAGACTAGGCGACCGCGCCCCTTCTTGCCGCGCAGGCTTGCCGTCGCGTCGCATCACGCCCTTCCTGCCGGCTCAGCTTTCCCATGCCCGACACCCCGCCTCCAGCGCTTCATTGGTCCGGCCTCACCCACCGCGGCAAGGTTCGCCCTAACAACGAGGACACTTTTCTCGCCCTCAATTTCGACGGCCACGAAGTCCGCTATCTGGGCAAGTTGGGCGAATCCAATCTCGGCGTGGGAGACTTCGTGTTCGCGGTGAGCGATGGCATGGGCGGGGCGCGCGCCGGCGAGTTCGCCAGCCGCATCGCGGTGCAAAAGATAACCCGCCTCCTGCCTCGCGCCTACCGGCTGTCCGCAACCGGACTGGAGGCAGGCTTTAACGACGTGTTGAACGAGTTGTTCGACTCCATCCACCGCGAGTTGCTCCAGTTGGGCCGCAGCTATTCCGAGTGTTCAGGCATGGGTGCCACCCTCACCCTCGCCTGGTTCACGCCCCAATGGCTCTATTTCGGCCACATCGGCGACAGCCGGCTCTACTACCTGCCGCGCGAAGGCGGCATCCGCCAGCTCAGCCACGACCACAGCTATATCGGCTGGCTGCGCCGCAAGGGCGAGATCAACGAGCGCGAAGCCCGCGAGCATCCACGGCGCAACGCGCTGCAACAGGCGCTGGGCGCCGGCCACCAGTTCATCGATCCGCAGGTCGGCGCCCTCGCCCACCGGCCTGGGGACCGCTTCCTTTTGTGCTCCGACGGGGTGATCGACGGTCTCTGGGATCACCACCTTGAGGCCGTGGTCCGTGCCCCGGGGGAGAACCGCGTGCATCAACCGGCGGCGGAGCGCCTGGTCGAGGAGGCGATGGAGGCTTCCGGCCGCGACAACCTGACCGCCATCGTGGTCGAGATCGACGCTCCTGCTCCGGTGCGCCCCTCAGCCCCGCCAGTCGTCGATACCGCGTGCTGAGCGAGCCTATCACGATGCCGGTCGGGCGGCCACACCTGGTATTCGTCTACGGCACCCTGAAACGGGGAGGTTCCAATCATGCCCGCATGGCCGGACAGATCTTTCTGGGCGCAGCGCGCACCGCGCCGGGCGTCACTTTGTATTCACTAGGCGAATACCCGGGCCTGGTTTTCTCGCCCGAAGACCGGCAAGGCGTGGAAGGCGAGCTGTGGACGGTGGACGCAACCACTCTGGCCAGCCTGGATGAGTTGGAGGGCGTCGCCGAGGGCCTCTACGCCCGAGAAACGGCCCTCCTTGTCGAATGGCCCGGGGCATTGACCGCGGCCGAGGCCGCATGCGTCGAGCTTTATCGCTACTTGCGGCCGGTAGAAGCCAAAGCGCACATCGGCTCGGTCTGGAAAATCTAGACACGCCCCCGAATCGGCGGCGTCAAGGCGTCACTTTTTATACCAGCCACCATCCTCACGCTGCAGCCACACGCCGGGCTTGCTGGCCGCGGCGATCTGGCGGGCGAAAGTCCGGCCAGCCGCCTCGGCGCTGCCGCCGCTCTTCGCGGCAAGTTCCTTGAAAATGACCATTCGGTCCGCGTTCTCGGCCGAGACGATCGTCTCCGCATCGGCACCGCCGCCGCGCGCCACCAGGTATCCGGTGTTACCCTCGCCCACTGCGCCCGAGGCCTTGAGCTTGTCTACCACGGCCATGCGCTCGCGCATGCCGGCCTTGGCCGAGGCCACGTCACCGGCGTGGGCGACCACGGCGGTCGTGCACAGCGAGGCTAAAAGCAGGAAACGGGAATCGATGGGCATCATACGCAAAGAGAAATCAGGAGTTGGGCTTGAGGGACTCGGCTTTGACCGTCTGAGACTCTCCGTAGATGTCGCTGATCAGGTCGGTCACCGCCTGCTCCATCTTCACGTTCACATCCACCACGGCGTGCACTTGGATGGGGTCCATTTTCACATGGATGCAGCCTGCGAGACCCACGGAGAGGAGAAGAGTTAAAAAAAACCGGCGCATAAGGGGATGCTTCGTATCCGACCGCAGTGCGCAAACAATGTTTCGTCAGCGCAGGCGCAAGTTGGCGCGCTCGCTTAAACCCAAGGCCAGCGTCTCGGATAGTGGGCCGTGAAAATTAACCTCCAGAGTGACCGATTCCACCAGGTCTTTACTTGTCGGCCTAGCCAGCACCCGAACCGTGGCCGAGCGGTCGGCCTGAGTCCTGCTGGGGCGAAAATCTACCTCCAGCGACTCGACGCGCAAGCCCACCTCGCCCATCTCTATTGCCCGCAAGGGAGCGTAGGCGGGGTTGACCGGCCCCACCCTCTCTGTCCATCGGCCCCAAGCGCGCGGTAAAAACGCGAACCGAAACGGCATCGAGCCGGTCAGGAAACCCGGCGC
>JBDLWD010000152.1:0-5846 GCA_039804465.1 Verrucomicrobiota bacterium
TGTCCGTGTAAAACGTTAAGTGCCTAATTGGGGGTTCCGCAAAAGCAAAAGTTGTAACGGTCATCGCGGCGGACGCTCCGATAGGGTTGGGCCAGGCCCCGCCAGTCACGGTGAGGGTAGAGGTGCTGACTCCCCGGCAGGCGGGGGCGCGGGGGACTCCACGCGGAGTTCCAGATCCAGGTTGCGGCGCGCGTCGTAATCGAAGTTCACCCCGAAGGTGAGCGGCGGGCCGCCGGCCTCGGCGGGCAGCGAGACTTTCGCCGGTTCGCCCGCGCGCAGCGCGGCGCCGCCTTTGGCGAGCAGGCTGGCTGATGGGGTTTGCTCCAGGCGGGTTACCACCGATTCGAGTTCGTCCCGCACCCAGACCTCGCCGTGTTGAAGGGTGTTGGCCGCCTCGGTTGTGAGGGTTTGCAGGCCGAGGGCGGGGACCAGTTCCTCGGGCACGGCGAAGAAGCGGCCCGCCACGTCGACGGCGCCGTCCGCGCGGGCGTCGGTCGCGACGAGCGCGAAGAGACGGCGGCCGTCGGGGAGGCGATGGCCGCCGGTGACCACGCCTTCGCCCGCGGTGAGGTTGGCGCGCAGGGTGGTGCTGGAGATGTCCAGTTCGAGCGGACGGCGCAGGCGGTCGAGCTGGCTCCGCGTGGCGTCGAGCGAGTCGCTGGTCTCGATCAAAGTGGCGAAGGCGGCGTCGAGTTGCTCGCGCAGCCGGGCGTTTTCCGCGCGCAGACGCTCCAGCTCGGCGGGGTCGGTCGTCACGGTCGTCGGGTCTGTGCTCGCCACGGTCGTGGTCGTGTGCTCAAGGGCGGCCGGACCGGCCGGAGACGGCGCGCGGTGTCGGGTCAGCCACGCTCCTGCGCCGAGCAGCAGGATGGCGGCAACGAGGGCGAGAAAACCTGAAACGGGGACCGGGCGCACGGGGAGGGTGGGTAAAATGGTGCGGGAGCCGGCGGTGTTGGCAAACCACGGCCGGCGCCGCGGGTGGAAAATTCGCGGGATTTTCCGCCCGCCCGAGAGTTGTCAGGTTTTGACCCTCGGGCACGGTGGGCGTTTCCCCGCCATGGGCGCAAACGCCGGTGGCACCATCCGCTTTCTTCCCCATGGATTCTCACGCCCCCAAGTCCTCCGCCGCGCCCGAAGCGGCGGCGCCCCGGTCTTCGCGTCGCTTGTGGCGCGCCGGCACGCTGGTCTACACCACGCCGGGTCTGGTGGTGTTGTTCGCGTGGCTGCTGTGGGGCGACTTCGCTTGGAACATGAAGGAGCGCACGATCCTGCCGGTGGGGCAGCTCGTGATGAAGCAATTTGGCGCGACGGATTTTATCGTGGGCCTGCTGGTCGGATCGTTGCCGGCGGCGATCGGGCTTATTTTGGGGCCCATCGTCAGCGTGCGTTCGGACCGGCACCGTGGCCGGTGGGGCCGGCGCATTCCCTACATGTTGATCCCGGCGCCGATCGTGGCGCTGTCGATGGCGGGGCTGGCTTTCACCGCGCCTGTCGGCGAGTGGCTTCACGGGATGCTGGGTGAAAATTCGCCCGGTCTGGTGGGCTGCCGCCTGCTCGTGTTCAGCTTCTTCTGGTCGAGCTTCGAGATTTTTCAGACCATCGCGCAGGCGGTGTTTGGCGGCCTGATCAACGACGTGGTTCCGCAGGAGGTGATCGGACGTTTTTACGGCTTGTTCCGCGCGGTCAGTCTGATCGCCGGCATCGTGTTTAACTTCTGGCTGATCGACTACGCGGAGACGCACTACAAGGAGATCTTTCTCGGCGTCGGTCTGCTGTTCGGCGTCGGGTTCAGCGTGATGTGCCTGCGGGTGAAGGAGGGCGAGTATCCGCCCCCGCCGCCGCGCGAGCAGGGGGAGGGCTCTTTTGCGGCGCGGTTTGTGGCGCCGGTGAAAGCCTACCTGCGCGAGTGCTACGCGAACCCGTTCTACCTTTGGGTGTTTCTCGCCATGATGATGGGCGGCGTGATGGCGCTGCCGGTGAACACATTCAGTGTATTTTACGCAAAAAGCGTGGGGCTGAACATGGATCGCTATGGGGAGCTGCTGGTCATCACCTACTGTTTCTCGCTCGTGCTGTCCTATCTGCTCGGGTGGATGGCCGACCGCTTTCATCCCCTGCGGATAGGTCTGGCGGCGCTGGTGCTTTACGCCGTCACGATGATTTGGGGCGGCTTCGTGGCGACCGAGGAGAAGGCGTTCTCCATCGCGTTCGTCGCCCACGGTGTGCTGACTGGCACGTATTTCACCGCCACGGCCTCGCTGGGGCAGCGGCTTTTTCCGCGTGCCAAGTTCGCCCAGTTCGCCTCGGCCGCCGGCATCATGTCCGCGATGGGTTTCATGCTGGTGCCGCCTGCCCTCGGGTGGTTCCTCGATTCGATCGGTCAGGTCTATCGCTACACTTTCCTGATCGGCGGCGTGCTCGCGGTGCTGGCCGCGGCGGTCTTCGCGGTGGTGCTGGTCAAGTTCAAGCAATTGGGCGGCGACTCTGGCTACAGTCCCCCGGGTGACGTGGCTTGAGCCGTTCAGGACGGGGTTAAAAACCGCTTGGCCGCGCGCCCCTGCCCGAGGGAGGCTGGAGCCATGCCCGTCCCGCATTTCGACCTGCTCAAGACCGACACCGCCACCGCGGCGCGCCGCGGCCGCCTGCGCACACGCCACGGCGTGATCGAGACGCCGATCTTCATGCCGGTGGGCACGCAGGGCACGGTGAAGGGCGTGTCGCCGGTGCAACTGCGCGAACTCGGCGCACAGGTCATCCTGGGTAACACCTACCACCTCAACCTCCGTCCCACGAGCGAGCTGGTGAAGGAGCTGGGCGGTTTGCACAAGTTCATGGGCTGGGACGGCCCCATCCTCACCGACAGCGGCGGCTTCCAGGTCTTCTCGCTGGCGAAGCTGCGCAAGATGCACGACGACGGGGTGGAGTTTCAGAGCCACCTCGACGGCAAGAAACTGTTTCTCGGCCCCAAGGAGGTCATGACCATCCAGGCCAATCTCGGCAGCGATATCGCCATGGTGATCGACGAGTGTCCGCCCTGGCCCTGCGAGCGCGACGCCACCGCGGAGGCCTGCGCGCGCTCCCTGCGCTGGGCGGCGCGCTGCAAGGAGATCGCGACCGACAACGGCTTCCTTGCCGCCGGTCATCATGTCTTCGCCATCGTGCAGGGTTCGACCTACGACGACCTGCGCCGCGAGGCGGCCGAGCAGCTCGCCGCGCTGGATTTTCCCGGCTACGCGGTCGGCGGCGTCAGCGTGGGCGAGCCCGAGCCCGAGATGCTCAAGCAGGTCGGCGCCACCACGCCCTTCATGCCCGCCGACAAGCCCCGCTACACCATGGGCCTCGGCACCCCGCCGCAGATCCTCAAGATGATCGCGCTCGGCGTGGATATGTTCGACTGCGTGCTGCCCAGCCGCGTGGCGCGCAACGGCCTCGTCTTCACGCCCGACGGCCCGCTCAACCTGAAGAACGAGCGTTTTCGCGCCGATCCCGCGCCGATCCACCCCGAGGTGAACAACTACGCGACCAATTTTTCCCGCGCCTACCTGCGTCACCTCATGGTCGCGGGCGAGATTTTAGGCTGCACCCTGCTCACCATCCACAATCTCGCTTTCTACCTCGATCTCGTTGCGCAGGCCCGCGCGCACATCGAGGACGGCGACTACGCCGCCTGGCACCGCGCTTGGGTGGCGCGCTACGAGGCGGGGGCGGCGGCGCGGTAAATCCCGGTTTTCGCCCCGGGCCGCCCTCCGGACGAACCATGGGACTGCGAGGCCGGTGCTGCGCGGGCTTGTAGATCCGGCCCCTCGCGTCTTGATGGCGATCAATTATCAAGCCCCTTCCCATGCGCATACTCGTCACCGGCGGCGCCGGCTTTCTTGGCTCACACCTTTGCGATCGTCTGCTTAAGGACGGCCACGAGGTCATCTGTCTCGACAACTTCTTCACCGGTCGAAAGGCGAACATCGCCCACCTTCACGGCCGGCCCGATTTCGAGTTGGTGCGCCACGATGTGATCGACCCCTTCAAGTTCGAGGTGGACCAGATCTACAACCTCGCCTGTCCGGCCTCGCCGCCGCACTACCAGTATAACGCGATCAAGACGGTGAAGACTTCCGTGATGGGCGCGATCAACTGCCTCGGCCTCGCCAAGCGCACCAAGGCCCGCGTTTTCCAGGCCAGCACGTCCGAGGTCTACGGCGACCCCGCGCTGCATCCCCAGCCCGAGAGCTATTGGGGCAACGTGAACCCGATCGGCATCCGCTCCTGTTACGACGAGGGCAAGCGCGTGGCCGAGACGCTCTTCATGGATTACCACCGCCAAAACCAGGTGGATATCCGCATCGTCCGCATCTTTAACACCTACGGCCCGCGCATGCACCCGAACGACGGACGCGTGGTGTCCAACTTCATCGTGCAGGCGCTCAAGGGCGCAGACATCACCATCTACGGCGACGGACTCCAGACGCGTTCCTTCTGCTATGTGGACGACCTCATCGAGGGTTTCGTGCGCCTGATGAACCAGGACGAAGTCACCGGCCCGATCAACATCGGCAACCCCGGCGAGTTCACCATGCTCCAGCTCGCCGAACTCACCCTTCAGCTCACCGACAGCAAGTCGAAGATCGTGCACCGGCCCCTGCCCGGCGACGACCCCAAGCAACGCCGCCCCGACATCACGCTCGCCAAGAAACACCTCGGCAACTGGGAGCCGGCGATCCCGCTCGAGGAAGGCCTCAAGCGCACAATCGCCTATTTCAAGACCCAGGTCTGATGCCCGTCCGGCCCGTCCGACTCTCGTCAACCATGCGGCCTGGCCGGATATGGAGCTGCGAGGCGCCTTTCCGCCGCGAGCGCTGGCATGCCCCCTGCAAATGGCCGGGAATGGCCCGCTGGATATTTTCGCCCCTTTTCCGCCTCGCGCTTTTTTCCGTGCTCTTCTTCGCGGCGGCCTCGTGGGCGCCGGCCGACGGGCTCGTCCGGCCGAAGGTCGTGGTCGTCGCCACCTTCGAGATCGGCGCCGACACCGGCGATCAGCCAGGCGAGTTCCAGTTCTGGGTCGAGCGCGAGAAACTGGACGCGACCCTCGTCGTTCCCGGCCTCGACCATCCCGTCCGCTACAACTCCGCCACCGGCGTCTACGGCGTGGTCTCGGGCACGACCGTGCGGGCGGGCCTGCAGATCCAGGCGCTCGGGCTCGACCCGCGCTTCGACCTTTCGCGGAGCTACTGGCTGGTCAACGGCATCGCGGGCGTGAACCCGGGCGTCGCCGCCGAGGGCAGCGCGGCCTGGGCGCGCCACGTGATCGACGGTGACATCGCCTACGAGATCGACTCGCGCGAGGCCCCGGCCGACTGGCCCTATGGCATCATGGCGCTGGGCAACAAGGACCCTCGGAAAAAGCCCGTCATACCGGACTGGGCGCCCAAGCCCATGGCGTGGACGCTCAACCCCGGGCTGGTCGCCTGGGCGTATTCGAAAACCAAGGACATCGCGCTGGCCGACTCGTCCGAGGCCGCCGCGCACCGCGCCCTTTACACGCAGGATTTCCCCGCCGTATCCAAGGGACCGGTCGTGCTGATCGGCGACAGCTTCGCCTCCTGCCGCTACTGGCACGGCGAGATCATGCAAAAGTGGGCCGACGACTGGACCGCGCTCTACACCGACGGGCGCGGGCTTTGCGCGATGACCAACATGGAGGACCACGGCATCGCCAACGCCCTTTCACGCCTCGCCGCCCTCGGTCGGGTGGATTTTGGTCGCGTGCTTTTCCTGCGCACCGGCAGCAATTTCTCCATGCCACCGAAAGGACGGTCGGCCGCCGCGAGCATGGTGGCTGACTATCAGGG
>JBDLWD010000153.1:0-3433 GCA_039804465.1 Verrucomicrobiota bacterium
TAATCCAAGTGACGGGCAGCAGGTGCGGCGTGCGGCCGTCGGCGACGGTGCGGTTGAACTGCGCGAGCCAGAACCAGCGTCCGTCCGGCGTGTCGACGAATCCGCCCTGGCCGGGCAGCTCTTGACCGATCGGTTTCGGATGCACCGGGCCGATCTTGAGGATCTCGTATTCGCCGAGATCGCCGGGGCCGCCAGCCGAGCCGTCCGGCTTGGTGCCGTAAAGATGACGTGAGCGCAGGATGTAGGTGCCTGTGCCGAGCCCGGAGTTCAAAAACTGGATGTGCACCAGGTAATAGTAGCCGTTGTGCTTGTAGAGCTTGTTGCCCTCGGACGAGTGGTAGGGAAGGTAACGCGTGCCACCTTTCGGATACTCGTGGATGATTTTCTCCACGTTCATGTGATCCACGTCGGCATCGAGCAGCTGGGTCCCTTCGGGCGTCATCTGGAAGAGATAGCTGAACCACTTGGCGCCTGGGCGGCTGGCGGCCAGGTAGGCCTTGCCGTCGTCGTCCCAAAACGGACACGGGTCGGTCCAGCCGCGCGTGCGCAACGGCTTCCCGTTCTTGTCCTTCATCTGCGTGACAGTCCACGGTCCGGCCGGATTCTCCGCCGTGCAAACGAAGAAGCCCTCGCCGGACACGCAGTTGACGAACACCCAGAACTTGCCCGCGTGATGACGCAGGGCGGGAGCGTAGACGCCCACGCCGTAACGGCCCATGCGATCCCAGTTGAAATCGGGCCCCAGCGCGCGCAGATCAGGAATGGCGGCGCCGATGTGCTCCCAGTTTACCAAATCCCGCGAATGCAGCATGGTGAGCCCGGGCGCGCCGGCGAAGGTCGATGTCACCATGTAGTAATCCTCGCCCACCCGGATCACGTCGGGGTCGCTGTAATCGCCCGCCAGAATCGGGTTGCGATAGGTCCCGTCGCCCTGGTCACCCCAGACGCCGGTCTGCACCTGGCCGCCAAGAAACGCCGGAGCGCCCACCTCGTCGGGGGCGGCGGACGGGCCGGCGGCGAAAACCAGACCGGACAGGGAAACCAACAAACCAAGGAAAGAAAGGCGGGGCATCGTGGGAAGGCGTGAATCTGGACCAGATTTAACGATATTTCCAGTTTGGTCGCTTCGTTTGCATGGAGGCTTCGCCCGGCTTAAATGCACGCTTTGCCATGCCAGAACTCGCCGAAGTCGAATATGTTCGCCGCCGTTGGAACCCAGGCCTGGGCCACGCCATCGCCACCTTGAGACTGCATCCACGGGCAGGGGTCTTCAAGACCTGCGATCCCGCCCTGCTCGCGAAACTCCTGCCTGGGGCGCGACTCGAATCCTCCGAGGCCGCGGCCAAGCAGATGCTCTTCCGACTCTTCGCCGCCGACCAAGCCCGCACCCCGCTCTGGCTCGGTATCCACTTGGGCATGACGGGGGAGCTGCTCGTCCGCCCGCACGGCCTGCCCGACCGAAAGGCCGACCACCTCATCCTCGACCAGCCCGCCGCCAAACAGTCCCTCGTTTTCTCCGACTTCCGCATGTTCGGCCGCGTCCAGTTCCACGCCGGCCCCGACGCCCCCGCCTGGTGGGCCCAGATCGCCCCCGCCGTCACCTCGCCGGAGTTCACCCTTGCTGCCGTATCCGAATTTCTGCGACGCCGCGCCCGCTCCCCTATCAAGGCCGTGCTCCTCATGCAGGAACGCTTCCCCGGCATCGGAAACTGGATGGCCGACGAGATCCTCTGGCGCGCCGCCCTCCACCCCGCGCGCCGTTGCGGCGACCTCTCCGCCGTCGAGGTGAAAAAACTCCACTCCGAAACCGTGTGGGTGGCGCGCGAGGCCCTGCGGCTCATCGGCGCGGCCGACACCCCGGAATGGCCCGACCCACCGAAAACCTGGCTCTTCCAGCACCGCTGGGAGGACGGAGGCTGCTGCCCGCGCACCAAGAAACCGCTTGAACGCGCCACCATCGGCGGCCGCACCACCTGCTGGTCCCCCGCCCGCCAAAAGCTCGCCTAGCCCGGCCTCTCAAGGCCCCGATCAAAACCAACATAAAGTCAATCATTGATTGACTTTATGTTGGTCTCACACGTCTATGGCGCCCGAATATCGCTCTCACCTCGGGCGAATTCTTCCAATCCTACATCTTGGCCGCTGAAGATCGCGCACATAGCCGGACGGTTGCTTTCGACCTATCCTGAATTTTACACCTTCACCCACTG
Source organism: Verrucomicrobiota bacterium (assembly GCA_039804465.1). GTDB lineage: Bacteria > Verrucomicrobiota > Verrucomicrobiia > Opitutales > Opitutaceae > IMCC26134_A. Next base: position 2,211 of record JBDLWD010000153.1, read on the forward strand.
CTCCGCGCCTCAAACCGCCCGCCATGTCCCTGACCCAGAATTCCCGTCTCCTCTTCATTGGCGACTCCATCACCGACGCCGGTCGCGAGCCCATGGGCGAGCCCGCACCTTGGGGCACCGCCGGCCTCGGCCGCGGCTACGTTTCCCTCGTCGAGACCTGGCTGCTCGCCACCCGGCCACAGGACCGCGTGCGTGTTTACAACCGCGGCACCTCCGGCCACACCGTGCGCGATCTCGCCGCGCGCTGGCAGACCGACGTCCTCGATCTCAAACCCGACACCGTCTCGGTCATGATCGGCGTAAACGACGTCTGGCGCCAATTCGACACCCCGCTGCGCAGCGAGACCCACGTCCTGCCCGGCGAATACGAACGCACCCTCGAGGAGCTGGCCGTCCGCACCCTGCCGACCCTCGCCGCGCCCTCCCGCCTCGTTCTTGCCACGCCCTTCTTCATCGAGGCCAACAAGGCCGACCCCATGCGCATCCGCATGGATGAATACGGGACCATGGTTCGCCGCCTCGCCGCCAAACATGGCGCGACCTTTGTCGACACGCAGGCCGCTTTCGACGCCGTGCTCGCCCACGCCCATGCCATGACGATCGCGTGGGACCGCATCCATCCGCAACCGGTCGGGCACATGATTCTTGCCCGCGCGTTCCTCGCCGCCTTGGGAGCGCTTTGAGGCGGCGGCAGCGTCCGCTAATCAACGGCCAGCGGCCGAGCCAGGCGCCTTCTCGACCACTTTCGCACCCGGCGCAGGTCCGGCAAAAGGCGCGACGTGCTGCTGGCCGAGCGCAGTCAACACCGGCCGGGCCAGACCAAGCGCCTGCGGGATACGTTTATCGGCCTCCGGCGACATCGCCTGCGACTGCGCCACCGCCAGCAACACCAGCAAACCCGCGCAGGCGCCCGAGCAGGAAGCCAAACCTTCGCCAAGGCGGCCGGGCAGCTCCACCTCGTGCGCGCCTGGCTTGAGCAACAGTATCCACGCAACGACTACCAATAACAGCCCGCCGAAAAGCAGCGCGTAGCTCGCCGGCAGCCAGAATTCCAGGTCCAAGGCGCGATCCCCAAGCCGCAACTCGGAGATCACGGGGCGCCACAGGCGGTCGGCGAATCGCAGGGCCAGCCACGCCCCGCCGGCCAGCCAGCACGCGGTGAGCGGCCCCGCGCGGCGGCCGATCGAGACGCCGCCGGCGCACAGCCCCAACGCGAGCGCCAG
>JBDLWD010000154.1:0-4720 GCA_039804465.1 Verrucomicrobiota bacterium
TTTTCGTGTGATCACGCCCGCGCCCTGAGCCGGATTTATCCGGCCGCCCTTTGGCCTTTCGCCCCGCGGTCTCCTCGCCTAGCTTTGCGTCGTGATGCTCGAAGAAAGCGAGTTGCCGGACGCCCCGCGCCAGCAGTTAAAAAAGCCCGCCTTCCCGGTGGGCGACGCGCTGCGCGCCTACCTGCGTCGCGTGCGGCGCGAACGCGAACTCCCCGTGACCTACGAGCGGCTGCGACGCTTCGTCGACTCGGTTCCGCTCTCTGACCGGCTGGGCAAACCCACCCTGTGGGAAAGCGTTTTCTACGACCGCCTCGACATGCAGGCCCTGCACGACGATCTGAAGCGCGTCTATGCCATCCTGCGCGTCGACGGCGACCTTTCGGTGATGCAGCACCTCTACATCGACCGCATCGATTTCTGCGCCTTCGGCAACTCCGCTCCCTTCCGCGTGCGGATCGTCAACGCTTACAACGACAATCCCGACCACTTCTACATCAAGCGCGGCGATGCGTCCCGCATCTACGGCCTCGAGCTCGAGCATCTGCTTTCGCCCAACCGTCTGAATTACCTTACCTGCGGCGCCACCCTGGTCGAGGAGCACATCGCCGGCATCCCGGGCAACGAATTCATCGACCGCTGGCTTGAAAATCCCGAGATCGGAGGCGTCCGCCTAGCCAAGGAGCTGGTGAAGTTCAACGAGCGCTGCTTCATCCGCCTGCTCGGCGACATGCGGGCCTACAACTTCGTGGTCGTGGTGACGCCCGACTTCGAGGGCGCGCAGATCCGGGTGCGCGCGATGGACTTCGACCAGCAGAGCTACGAGGGCCGGCTCAACCTCTACAAGCCGCAGTTTTTCAAGGACAACGCGCCCTTCGCGCTCTTCTGTGCGAAGCACCTGCGCATCGAGACCGCGCACCAGTATCAGCGCGAGGAGCAGGTGCTCATCCTCCAGCGTGCGGCCATAACCGAGGAGCGCCTCGGCTTGCTCTTGCACGCGATGTCGCTCGATCCGCTCTCGCCGCCGGAGAATGTGCGCCAGCTGCGCGAATCGCTCGCCGAGCACTACAAGCGACGCGAATACCTGGCTTGCGAATCGATGGGCGCGCTGGTGCGCGAAAACCTTCAAAGCATCCGTCTTCTCGTGGCCGCCGGCGGCGGCGCGCCCGCGGCGGTCTGACTCCCATGGCAAACGCATGAAAAATTCTCGTCCGACTCTTGGTTCCTGCCTGGTGCTCGCGCTTTTCGCGCTGCCCTTCTTCGGTGTCGGCGCGGGCATGACCTGGTGGCAATGGCACGAGTTTTTTCGCAGCCGCGAGATCCTGTCGGAATGGACGCTTGTTCCTGCGAGGATCGAGTCGGCCGAGCTTAAGCGCAGCCGCGGTTCCAAGGGGGGAAATACCTACCGTGCCGTCGGGTCTTTCAGCTACGAGGCGGGAGGACGCGGGCGGCGCGCCGAGACGCTGACTCTCGGCGACGGTGCGGACAACATCGGCGGATTCCAGCAGGCCTTGCACCGCGAGATGCGCGCAGCGCTGAAGTCGGGCCGGCCGCTCACCGCCTACGTGAATCCGGCCGATCCGGCCGAGGCCGTGCTCCGGCCCTTGTGGTGCCCTGAGATGGGGCTTTTCAAGGCGCTGTTTGGCGTGGTTTTCGGCGGCGTGGGCGGGGCGCTTTTGCTGGGCTCCGCGTTGACCGCTGCAGAGGCGTGGCGAAATCGCGGCCTGAAAAACCGCCATCCGGAAGAGCCCTGGCGCTGGCGGGCCGACTGGGCGGGCGGCGTGTTGCGGCCGTCGTTTTCCGCCAAGGTCGCCACCGCGCTCGTGGCGCTCGTGATGCTCAACGCCTCCACCCTGCCGCTCTGGACCGCTCTGCCCGCGGAGTGGGCTGCGGGGGGAGGATTTCGCTGGCTGCTGGCTGCCGTGCTGCTCGGCGTGGTGACGGGTTGCGCCTTTTGCGTCCGCACCCTGGCCCGGTCCTGGCGGCACCGTGACGTCGTGGTGACCGCTGCGCGCCTGCCCTTGCGCCCGGGCGAGCCGGCGCGGTTGGAGCTGCGTATGCCGGGCGGCCTCGCGTCGGGTTCGATTCTCCGGGCGGAGATCGTGTGCGATCGGCTGGTCACGACAGGTCATGGCAAACGGCGACGCACCGAACGCAGCACGCTGTGGCGGCACGAGCACGAGATTGCGGAGCGGGTGTTCGCCGGGCAGACCATCGGGATCGTCGCCGATTTACCTGCCGGCCTGCCGTCGAGCTCGACGGAGACTTCCGACGACCGTCACGTGTGGGAACTGCGCCTGAAGGGCCGCGGACCGGGGCCGGATCTGGCGGCGAGCATAGAGTTACCGGTCTTCGCGTGCGCGGACGGCGGCGCTTCTTGAATCTCCGATTAGCGCCCTAAATCACGCCGCCCCCATGCGTCATCTAGCCGCCGTCTTTGCTTTGATCCCCCTCGTGTTCGGGATTTTTTTGATGAAAGAAGCGATCGAGGCCGAACGCGACGCCCGGGCCTCCCTCGACTGGCCGTCCGTGCCCGGGGTAATCGTGAATCGCAACCTGACCAGCATGAAGGGGCGCAAGGATCTCGACGTGGACTACACCTACGTCGTCGACGGTGTGGCCCACAAGGGGCGCCGCGTGGCCTTCGCCGCAAATGCAGCCGACTACCCCGCCTGGGCGAAACGCTTTGCGCCGAAAACGAGCGTGCCCGTCTATTACGACCCCGCGCGCCCATCCATGGCGGTGCTGGTGCCGGGCGGAGATTCGGTCGCCAGAGGGGTCTTCTGGGCAGGCTGCTGTTTCGTCGCTTTCGCCGCCTGGCTCTTCTGGAATCATTTTCGCAAAAGCGCCCGCCCCCTGACCTGAATTTTCCCCTGCCAACATGTCTAATCCCGCCCCCGAACGTCCCGCCGCCGCGCACCACGAGGAGGCGCGCCATCTGCTCGCCGTGGGCGGCGGCCTGCGCGGCGCGCTGGAGCTGCTGCTGGCCCAGTTCAACGTGCTGCAGACGCGCGCGCAGCTGCTACTCACCGTTTCCACCCTGGCGCTCACCATCACGGGATTTTCCGGCCCGAAGATCGCGCAGTCGGGGGCGTTTCCCCGGCTGGCGATGGCGGGCGGCCTGGCGCTCGTGCTCGCCTCCATGCTGCTCATCCTCGGCGGCTCGCTGCGCATCCGCTGGGTCACGCAGTTCCGCGCGCCCGAGGGCGGGGGCGACGAGGCCCTGCTCGCCCAGATCGTGTGCTATCGCGAGCGCAAGACGCGGCTGTTTTTCGTCGAGGTGTGCCTGCTGCTGGGCGGATTGAGCGCCTACGTGGCGGCCATCGTCACCTACTTCCTCGCCGGCGCGCCCTAGGCACGGCCGCGCCGCCCGGCGGCGCGGTTTACACCGCGTCGTGGAAGGGCGCGTATTTCGCGAGTTCGTCGGCGATCTGGCGGTCGCCGCGGCAGCGGGGCATCTTGCTCTGGCCGCCCCATTTTCCGTGGTCGCGCATCCAGCGTTCGAATACGCCCGGCATGACCAGACGCACCGTGGGCGGAAGCAATCCACCGCCCTGGCGCTTGGCCTCGTAGTCGTCGTTCAGGCGCTGGAGCTCGGCGTCGAGCAGCGGGGCCATGACCGGTCCGGTGGGGTTGATATCGCTGCCGGCGTGAAGCTCGATCCACCACTCGTGGCTGCCGCGTTTCTGGCCGGTGAGCGAATTCATGAAGAGCGGCGCGACGTGGAAGTTGACCACCCGCCAGCCGTGGCGGCCGCACACGGCCGTGAGGGCGTCGGTTAGCTCCTTCTCGATCACGTGTTCGCCGAAGGCGCTCAGCTGAAGCTTGGTGCGGCCGGCGTAGACCAGGCGCGGGGGCTCGGTGGAAACGAAGCGGACCACGTCCCCGATCACGTAGCGCGCGAGGCCGGCCGGCGTGGTCATGATCAGCACGTAGTCGACCCCGGTGCGCACGCCCTCGAGCGGCACCGCGCGCGGGCCGAGCTGGGCGAGCCGCGCCTCGTCGAAGTCCGCGAGAGGAAGAAACTCGTAGTAGATGCCGGCGTCGGCCACGAGGCGCAGGCCCGCCTCCGGCCCGGCGTCCTGGGCGGCGATGAAGCCCTCCGACGCGGGATAGACCTCGTGGAAATTCACGCCCGCGCCGCACATCGCGTGCAGCTCGGCCGCGAAGGGGCCGATGGGGACGCCGCCGTGGACCAGGCACTCGAAGTTTGGCCAGACCTCGCGCAGGGAGCGCGCTTTTTTCCCCGTGCGGCGGGCGTGCACCTCGAGAACGGCCGCGCCCAGGATGAGCACCCAGCTGGGGATGCCGGCCAGCATGCGGATGTCGCGGTCGACGCAGCGGCGGGCGATGGCTTCGATCTTGGCCGGCCAGTCGCCCATCTGCGCGATCTCGGCGCCGGGCTCGTAAAGGTGGTGCTCGACCCAGGCCGGCAGATTCAGGGCGGTGATGCCGCTAAGATCCCCGGCGAAGGCAGGATGCTCCTTCGCCTCGGGCAGGGCTTGCAGCGCGGTGGCTCCGCCGAGGAAGAGGTGTTTGCCGCGGAAAATGCCGGAGCCGGCCCGGGCCGTGTAGTAAAACAGCGAGTCGAGCCCGGCCTTGCGGAAGTGCTCCAGCATCGCGTCGGTGACGGGCAGATACTTGGTCCGGCCCGCCGTGGTGCCCGAGGATACGGCGTAGAAACCGCAACGTCCGGGCCAGAGCACGTCGGCCTCGCCGCTGC
>JBDLWD010000155.1:0-12542 GCA_039804465.1 Verrucomicrobiota bacterium
CTCGAGGCCCGCGGCCTCACCCGCGACGACTTCGCCCGCTACCACCCCGCCGGCAACCTCGGCCGCGTCCTCCTCCTCAAGGTAGGCGACATCATGCGCACCGGCGACCGCCTGCCCGTCGCGCCGGACACGATCAGCCTTCAGGAAGCCATCCTGCGCATGACCAAGGCCAAGAGCGGCAGCATCGCCCTCGTCGCCCCGCGCGGCGGCAAGTTGACCGGCATTCTTACCGACGGCGATTTCCGCCGCGCCGCTCTCAGCGGTGCCGATTTTCTGCAAAAGCCCGCGTCCGCCTTCATGACCCGCTCGCCCAAGACCATCTCATCCGAGGCGCTGGGCGTGGACGCGCTGCGCATCTTCGAAGCGCACAAGATCGACGACCTCATCGCCGTCGACGCCAAGGGCCGCCCGGTCGGCCTCGTCGACGGACAAGATCTGCCCAAGCTCAAGATCGTCTGACCGCACCCCGGTCCGCCCGCCACCCGACCATGAGCGTGCTCATCCGCCGCGCCCGCGTTCTCACCCTCGCCTCCCCGACGTCCGCCGCTCTGGGCTCCGTCCGCCCGCGGCGCGGCCCCGCCCTGCGCGAACTAGGCGTGCTACCGCGCGGCGACGTGCTCGTGCGCGACGGTCTGATCGCTGCCGTCGCCCCCGAACTGCCCGTCCCGCCCGACGCCGAGGTGATCGACGCCGAGGGCCGCGTGCTCATGCCGGGCTTTGTCGATTGCCACACCCACGCCTGCGGCGTCCCCGCGCCCCTCGACGCTTGGGAACGCGAACTCGCCGGCGCCCCGCCGGCCGAAACCGAGAAGGCCGGCGGCGGCCTGACCGCCGCCGTCCATGCCGTGCGCGCCGCCACCCGCAAGCAACTCGCCGCCGGACTCCGCCTGCGCCTCGACGCCATGCTCCGCGCCGGCACCACCACGGCGGAGGTGAAAAGCGGCCTCGGCTTAAACTCTGAGCACGAGCGCAAGCTGCTCGGTGCCATCCAGCGCGTCGCCACCGAATGGCCCGGCACCGTCGTGCCCACCGCCCTGCTCGGCCACGCCATCGAGGGCGATCCCGCCGTCTTCACCCGCAACATCGTGCGCGAGGTGTTGCCCGAGGTCTGGCACGAGTTCCCCGGCCTCGCGGTCGACGCCCGCTGCGCCTCGGACGCCTGGCCCGCCGAGGCCTGCGTGCGCCTGCTGGAGCGCGCCCGCAAACACGGCCTGCCCATCCGCGTCAGCGCCGACCAGCACGCGCCGACCGGCATGATCACCGAGGCCCTGAAGCTCCATGCGCGCAGCGTCGACCACCTCGAAAACGCCGACCGCGCAGAGCTGCGCGCCCTCGCCGCCAGCGACACCTTCGCCGTCTTCCTGCCCGCCTCCAGCTTCCACTCCGGCAACCGCTACGCCCGCGCCGGCCAGTTCGCCGACGACGGCGGCCTGCTCGCCCTCGCCAGCGATTTCGGCCCCTCCGCCACGCCGGCCTGTGCGATGCCCTTCGTCATCGCCCTCGCCACTCGCTACGGCGGCCTCACCGTCGCCGAGGCTATCGTGGCGAGCACGGTCAACGCAGCCGCCGCACTCGGCCTCGGCGACCGCGGAGTCATCGAGCCGGGACGTCGCGCGGATCTGGTTCTGCTCCACCACCAGGACGAGCGCGCGCTGGCCCACGAATTCGGCGCCAACCCCGTCGACCGCGTCATCTGCGCCGGCCGCCTGCTCCCTCGTTAATTGCCCCGCGCACCGCACGTCCCCGCGCACCACCCCGCGCCAGCCACGCCGCCCCGTGCCAGCCATCCGCCCCCACCCTTACGCCGCTCTCCCGGCGAATCCCGATCACCCAACCGCTGTATATCATTGATTTACATTTTGCCTGCGCCACGTCCGCCGCAAGATTTTGCGCCTTCGCACCGGAGGTCCTTTGCCCCTTTTTCCTTTCGCCGCCGATCACGCCTTTTTCGTCGTCCCCGGATCGCGTTTCCTCGCTAAATAAACTTCCTTTTTTACGCCATGGCCACGCCCGATTTCCACTACGCCGAGCCCTTCCCCCTCGGTCCCGACACCACCGAATATCGCCTCCTCTCCAAGGAGGGCGTCAGCACCGTCACCTTCGAGGGCAAAACCATCCTCAAGGTCGCTCCCGAGGCACTCACTCACCTCGCCCGCGAGGCCTTCCACGACGCCAACTTTTTCCTCCGCTCGTCCCACCTCGAACAGGTCGCCGCCATCCTCAAGGACCCCGAGGCCTCCGACAACGACCGCTACGTCGCCCTCACCCTCCTGCGCAACGCCGAGGTCGCCGCCGGCGGCATCCTCCCCCTTTGCCAGGACACCGGCACCGCCGCCATCCTCGGCTACAAGGGCCAGCAGGTTTGGACCGACACTAACGACGCCGAGGCCCTCTCGCGCGGCGTCTATGAAGCCTACACCAAGGAGAGCCTTCGCTACTCCCAAAACGCCGCCCTCGACATGTATAACGAGGTCAACACCGGCACCAACCTGCCGGCCCAGATCGACCTCATGGCCACCCAGGGCGACTACTACAAATTCCTCTTCGTCTCCAAGGGCGGCGGCTCGGCCAACAAGATGTTCCTCTTCCAGGAAACGCGCGCCGTGCTCACCCCCGCCGGCCTGGAAAAATTCGTCTCCGACAAACTCGGCTACCTCGGCACCTCCGCCTGTCCGCCCTACCACCTCGTCTTCGTCATCGGCGGCACCTCCGCCGAGGCAACGATGAAGACACTCAAGCTCGCATCGACGCGCTACTACGACTCGCTCCCCACCACAGGCGACAAGCACGGCCGCGCCTTTCGTGACCTCGACTGGGAAGCCAAGATCCTCGACATCGCCCGCAAGACCGGCATCGGCGCCCAGTTCGGCGGCAAATACTTCGCCCTCGACGTGCGTGTCATTCGCCTGCCCCGCCACGGCGCCTCGCTCCCCATCGGTATGGGCGTCTCCTGCTCCGCCGACCGCAACATCAAGGCCAAGATCACCCAGGACGGCATCTTCCTCGAGAAACTGGAATTCAACCCCGGCCGCTTCCTCCCGCCCGAGCTGCGCCAGATAAAGGACGACAAATCCGTCCACATAGACCTCAACCAGCCCATGGAGGCCATTCTCGCCGAGCTCTCCAAACACCCGGTCACCACCCGCGTCCTCCTCACCGGCCCGCTCGTCGTCGCGCGCGACATCGCACACGCCAAGCTCAAGGAGCGCGTCGACTCCGGCGCCGGCCTGCCCGACTATTTCAAGAAACACCCCGTCTACTACGCCGGCCCGGCCAAGACCCCCGTCGGCTACGCCTCCGGTAGTTTTGGACCCACTACAGCCGGCCGCATGGACAGCTACGTCGACCTATTCCAGTCGCTCGGCGGCTCCATGATCATGCTCGCCAAGGGCAACCGCTCCAAGGCCGTCACCGACGCCTGCGCCAAGCATGGCGGATTCTACCTCGGCTCCATCGGCGGCCCCGCCGCCATCCTGGCCAAGGAAAACATTAAAAAGGTCGAGCTGCTCGAGTATCCCGAACTCGGCATGGAGGCCGTCTGGAAGATCGAGGTGGAGAATTTCCCCGCCTTCATCCTCGTCGACGACAAGGGCAACGACTTCTTCGCCCAAGGCTGCGGCGCCTGCCTGCCCGGCGGCATCACCGCCGCCGCGAAGAAGTAGCCCGGCGAGCCGCGCCCCGAGTCACGTCCGCAAAAAAGCCGCGCCCTACTTCGGGGCGCGGCTTTTTCGTTTGGACGGTCGCGACGCCGTGAGCGCCGGATGCCCTTGAACGGTTACTTGCCGAGCAGCTTGTTGAACACGCCCTTCGCCGCCTCGCCCGCGGCCTTGGCTCCATTGATACCACGATCGAGCAAGGCGCCGCCCGCGGCCTTGAGCGCACCATCGTCCGCCTCGACTAGCTGCCCGAGAATGCGATTTAGCACCTTGGCCGCCACCTGATCGGCGCTAATGCCGCCCTCCGCCACGCCGAGATCCGTGATGGTCAGCGGCGGCAGCGGCACCGTCACCGCCTTTCCGAGGATGACGAGCGAGGCTTTGGTGTTCTGGAGCCGGAAAGTTTTGACCACAAATTTTAACGGCTTCGCCTGACGTGCCTCGGGCTCGGCCGTAGCGGGCTGCGTCGCTCCGCCACCCATGTTGGCCTCGATCTGCTTGAGCAGCGCGTCGATGTTGCTGCCGCCCAGCAAACGCTTCTCGTAGACGAATTCCGGCCCGTCGATGAACACCTCGTTCACCACGCCGTGGTCGCCGAGCAGCGAGGTCGGCTGCACGCTCGCGCGCACTTGGCCGAGATAAAAGGCCTTGTCGCCCGTCCAGCCTTCGGGGTTGCCGACAAATAGACCGGCCAGCGTCGCCTCGCCGGTTAGCGGCGAAATCTTCGCCGCATCGAGCGTTACCGTGGTGCCCGTCACCTTGGGGCCGATGGTGTTGACCGCCTTGGTCACGATCGGTCCGAGGAAAAACCCGATCGCCACGACGGCGATGACTCCGAGCAAAAACAACACCACCAAAACCTTCAGAAGTTTTTTCATGGTCGCCTACCACAACGTTTCCCGCACCCGCCCGCAATGCCCCTTTGCCACCCCCGCCGCCCAACCGCGCCCAATGTTCGTAATACGAACATTACCCGCCCGCCATCTTTGCCCTCGCCAGCCTGCCCGCGCACCGCCTTTTCCCTCCCCATGCTAGAAGGCGAATGGAGCATAATAATGGTGGACTACGCGGGCGAAGCCCTGCCCGGCCGCAACGGCCGCCTGCAAATCATCGGCCCCCGCTTCGCCCTCCAGATCGGGGGCACCCCCCGCGAGGTCGGCGCGGTCGAGCACGACGCCTCGGCCAACCCAGCCACCCTCGACCTCGTATGGCGTGAGCCCGGCGGCGGCGAATCGCGCCGCCTTCGGGCCATCGTCCGCGTGCGCGGAGAACTCATGCAATTCTGCTACTACCCAGAAGCCACGGGCGAACGCCCCACCGCCTTCGATTCCACCGGCACCCCTCCCGCCATCCTTGTGCGTTGCCGCCGGGAAAACTAACTACGGAAGCCCCCGCGCACCCGGCCGCGCTCAGGGCGCTTTGCCAGACCGCTCCTCGGCCGCCATTTCCCTCCGCCGCGCCGCGCGCCAGGCCCAGATAGCCGCCAACGCCGACGCCCACGGGGCCCCCACGAGCATCCACAGCGCCCCCAGTGGCCAACCCGCCTGACGCAGTGCCGCCGCACCCGCCAGCCAAAGCACCGCCGCCGCCAGGCTCCCGCCAAAGGCCCACGCCAGCACGCGCCCGCGCCCCGTCTTGGCCGCCGCGATCAACACCGCCGCCAAGGGAGTAAATAACAACACCAATGCCAGTCCGCCCAAGATCGCGGTTATCGCCTGTTTGCCCATGAGGATGCCTGGTTCGATTGAAAAATAGATCTCCACTCCACCGCGCCGGTCTCCTTGCCGCCAGCCGATTCGACCCTAAACATATCCGACCCGCCTCGCCATGCCGACGCTTCCCTACGCCGCCTCCCGCTTCCAAACCATACGCCGCCGCACCCGCGAGGTGAAGGTCGGCCCCGTGGGGATTGGCGGCGCCAATCCCATCCGCGTGCAGTCCATGACCACCAGCGACACGCAGGACATCGAGGCTACCGTCCGCCAGGCCATCGCCCTCGCCGAGGTCGGCTGCGAGATCGTCCGCGTCACCGCGCCCAACGTCCAGGCCGCCCGCTGCCTCAAGCCCATCCGCGAAAAACTCGCCGCCGCCGGCTTCGGCCACGTGCCGCTCGTAGCCGACATCCATTTTCTCCCCTCCGCCGCCATGGAGGCCGTCGAGCACGTCGAAAAGGTCCGCATCAACCCGGGCAACTACGCCGACAAAAAGAAATTCGCCGTCCTCGAATACACCGACGCCGCCTACGACGCCGAGCTCGGTCGTATCCACGAAGCCGTCACACCGCTCATCCTGCGCTGCAAGGAGCTCGGCCGCGCCCTGCGCATCGGCACCAACCACGGCTCGCTCAGCGACCGCATCATGAACCGCTAAGGCGACACGCCGCTTGGCATGGTCGAAAGCGCCCTCGAGTTCCTCCGCATCTGCCGCGGCCACGGCTTCCACGACATCGTCCTCTCGATGAAGGCCTCCAACCCCAAGGTGATGATCCAGGCCTACCGACTGCTCGTCGCACGCATGGAACAGGAGGGCATGGACTACCCGCTCCACCTTGGCGTCACCGAGGCCGGCGACGGCGAGGACGGCCGCATCAAGTCAGCCATCGGCATCGGCTCCCTGCTTATGGACGGCCTCGGCGACACCATCCGCGTCTCCCTCACCGAGGACAGCGTCTACGAAATCCCCGTCGCCCAGGCCCTCGTCCGCAAGGCAATGTCCCTCTGGTCCACCCCGTCCTCCGTCCCCCAAACCCGTAGTCAATCAATAATTGACTACGGGTTTGGGTCGGCTCCCGGGGCTTCCGACCACATAGCGGCTCCGCGCGATTCGATCGACCCCTTCGTCTACACCAAGCGCGATGTCGCCCCGCTGGAGCTTTCGTCCGATGCGAAGCTCGGGCCCGAACTACCGCCGCGCGTCGTCACCCGCGTGGCCTCCATCGCCGCATTGGCCGACGCCGCGCAAAAATTCGCCGCCGGCCGCCTCGCCGACACGCCCGTCGAGGGCCTGCTAGTGCCCGTCGCCTCCGCCGCCGATCTCGCCGCGCTGAAAGCCGCCCACTTTCCCGCCGGCGCGGTCCCCTTCCTCGAGCTCGCGCCCGCGCTCACCCCGGCCGATCTCACCGGACTCAATTCCAGCTCCCCCGTCGTGCTCGTCCGCGCCTTCGGCGCCACGCCCGCCGACGCGGAATCGCTCGCCGGCTTCGCCAAGCTAGCCCGCGCGAAAAACCATTTTCTCGCCATCGCCACCACCGCCGAGGCTCTCTTCACCGGCGATATCGCCACTCCGCTCGCAGCGACGCTGCGCCAGATCGGCGACGCGCGACTGCTCATCACGCTCGACGACTCCGTGCCCGGCCCCGCCGCGCGCCACCCCATCGGCCGCTACCGCGCTCTCGCCGAGTCTCTCCGGGCGCTCGCCTGCCGCGCCCCGCTCTGGATTCGCAACACCGCCGCCACGCAGGTCGCGCCCGGGCCGGACTTCCTCTCCCGCCTGCTCGACGCCTCCGTGCTCACCGGCACCCTGCTCTGCGACGGCCTCGGCGACCTGGTGAGCGTCGAGACCGAGTCCGACCCCGTCCGCGCGCTAAAGGTTTCCTACAACATCCTCCAAGGCGCGGGCACGCGCAGCGTGAAGACCGAGTTCGTCGCCTGCCCGAGCTGTGGTCGCACGCTCTTCGACTTGCAGACGACCACGCAGCGCATCCGCGCGCGAACGGGGCACCTGAAGGGCGTAAAGATCGCCATCATGGGCTGCATCGTGAACGGCCCCGGCGAGATGGCCGACGCCGACTTCGGCTACGTCGGCGGCGCGCCAGCCAAGATCAACCTCTATGTCGGCAAGACCTGCGTGCAGTATAACATCCCGCAGGCCGAGGCCGACGACCGCCTGGTCGCGCTCATCAAGGAGCACGGCAAGTGGGTCGAGCCGCCCACGCCCTCCTCTGGCTGACACCGCTCAGGCCGCGCCCGCCTCCAGTGCGCGACAGGTCTTCTCCATGATCGCCGTGGCCACCGGCTCGTCCATCATGTCCTCGTGCGCGCAGTGCAGCTCGTGCACGGTCAGCTTTCCGCGCACGTGGCGCTCCCAGTGGTGAGCGGGGGTCTGGCGCAGGCGGTGGAACATGCCGACGTCGTAGCTCGTGCAACGGAAAAGCAAAACGTCTCCATCGTAGGGCTCAGGCTGATACGCATGGTAGGCGCGCAGATTGGCCAGGCAGATCTTGTCGCGATGCGGCAGCAGTCCGCGCATGCGGGGGCCGAGCAGAAACCGCGGCGTCACGCGGTCCAGCAGCTTGAGCCAGAGCACCCGCCGCGCGGGCGAGGGCGGCTCGAGAAAAAAATCGCGCCAGCGCCCGCGCGCCGCGGTGCGCCAGAATCGATGGCAAACCTTGCGCGCCAGGTCTCGCAACACCTCGCGGGGCCGCTTGCGCACGATGAGATCGTCGCACATCGCATCCCAGAGCACCACCTGCTCTACCGGATAGCCGCCGGCCCGCAGGCGGCGGGCCGTCTCGTAGGCGAGCACGCCACCGAAGGAAAAACCCGTGAGCACGCAAGGGCCCGCGGGATGCACCGCGCGGATCTGTCGCGCCATCTCGTCGGCCAGTCCGCCCATCGTCTCCAGCGGCCGGGCGTCGTCGCCCACGCCGGGGTGCACAAGCTCGTCGAAGTAGCGGCGCCTCCCCTTCAGCGCGGCTACGCGCGAAGGGCTGAGCTTTTCCACCCCGCCCACCCCGGGCACATGAAACAGGGGCGCACCCGGCCCGTGGCCGCGCAGCCTCAGCCTGTCGCCCTCGTCGTCCCGGTCGGGCCACTGGCGCGCGAAGGCGGCCGCGCTCGGATATTCATAAAGCGTCTGCATCGGCACACGACGTCCAAAGGCGCGCTCAATTTCCAAGGCGAGCTGGGTGCTCAGCAGCGAGTCTCCGCCATGCTCGAAGAAGCTGGCGTCCACCGGAAGGTCCGGCACGGCGAGCACCCGGCGCCAAAGGGTGAGAAAACGTCCCGCCAGCACCGCATCGTCGGTCGGCACCGCCCCGGCAGGCGAGCCTGCCGCCAGGTCCTGCACGAAAAGATCCGCCAGGGCGCGGCGGTCCACCTTGCCGTTTGGCGTCAGCGGCAGCCGGTCCACCAATCGGATGCGCACCGGCACCATGTAGTCGGGCAACAGCGCCGCGAGCTGGGCGCGGATCTCGGCTGCGAAAAGAAGCTTGGACGGCTCGGGCACCACGCAGGCGACGAGTTGCCGGCCAGCGACGCCTTCGCGGATAAACACCGTGCCGTTCTGCACGCCGGACACGCGACGCAACGCCGCCTCTATCTCCCCGGGCTCGATGCGAAAGCCGCGCAGCTTGATCTGATCATCCACCCGGCCGATGTATTCGATCAGGCCGTCTGACCTCCAGCGGCAGCGGTCGCCTGTGCGATAGAGGCGCGAGGCGGGATCGGAGCTGAAGATATTGGGGATAAATTTCTCCGCCGTCAGCTCCGGCCTTCGCCAATAGCCGAGCGCGAGGCCCGCCCCGCCCAGCAACAGCTCGCCCGGTTCGCCTATCGGGACCGGCGCGAGTTTCTCGTCCACGATGTGACATTCGGTGTGGTTGATCGGCCGGCCGATGGGCACCGAGCCGTTCTCCCATTCCGACGCCGGGCCTATCCGGTAAGTGCAAGCGAAGGTCGTGCATTCGGTCGGACCATAGCCGTTGGTCAGCACGAGATGCGGCAGGAGTTTCTGCGCCCGGCGCACATGCCGCGGGGAGAGCGCCTCGCCGCCGGCCAACACGTGCTTGGCGAACGCGAGCGTCTCGGGGCGGTGGTCCACGATCTGGTTGAACAGACCCGCGGTGAGCCAGAGGCAGGTCACTCGCTGCTCGCGGATCGTCTGCTCCAGCTTCGCAAAATCGGGCCAGCGTTCCGGATAGATAACGCAGGTGGCCCCGTGAAGAAGCGCGCCCCAGATCTCAAACACCACGGCGTCGAAGGCCGGCGAAGCGAGCAGGAGAAATCGCTCGCCCGGGCCGAAAGGCGCGTAGTCCTGGTCCTTCACCAGCCTCACCACGCCGCGATGCGGGACCGCCACGCCCTTCGGGCGACCTGTGGATCCCGAGGTGTAGATGATGTAGGCCAGATGCTCCGCCCCCGTCGCGGAAGCAGGATTGTGGTTCGGATGCCGCGCGATTTCGGCCCACTCGGCATCGACGCTCACCGCGCGTTCGCGCGCCTCCGCAGGCAAATGCTCCAAAAGATGCCGCTGGGTTAAGATCACCTCGGCCTCGATATCCTCGATCATAACGGCAAGCCGCTCACGCGGCGAGGCCGCGTCGAGCGGCACATAGGCGGCACCCGCCTTCAAAATGCCAAGCTGGCCCACCACGAGCTCGATCGAACGCTCGGTGCAAATCGCCACCGGCCGGTCCCGCCCCACCCCGCGCGCTCTCAGGAAATGGGCGAGGCAATTGGCCCGGCGATTGAGCTCGCGATAGCTCATCGTCGCGCCGGCCAGCACCAGCGCGGGCGCGGCCCCTCTCTCCGCCGCTACGCGCTCGAACAAACTCGTGATCGTTTCTTGGCCCAACACGCCTTCCCGTCGGGTCCACGCCTCCGGCGGCTGTGTCTTTGCCGAATGTTCGACAGCAAGCGCGACGGCAGTCGCCGGTCGCACGGGCACGAAAGACGAAAGGGGTGACGGAGATTTCACGCCCTACTGACGGTTAGCCGTATTTTATATGCCAACTTAACAATCTGTTCTGTAGTGTATTCCGTATTAATTACCGCCCCCATAATTGGCTCAATCCCCGGACTCGAAACGGGATTTTCCCCGAAACGCGGTTGCGCGCCTTTCGCACAGACACTGGGCGCCGCTACACGCTGGCACATCCCATGCTTTCACACGTTCGCCGAAAAACGTCATACTTTTCGCGCACTCCGCCAAACGCTCATCCAAAAATCATCATGCGCCTCCTTAGCTCCGCCATCGCCGCCCTCACCGCCACCGGTCTCGCCGCCTCCTCGCTTTTCTCCGCTCCGCTCAAAGTCGCCTACTCCGACTGGCCGGGCTGGACCGCCCTCGCCATCGCCGAGCAAAGGGGCTGGTATAAGGAAGTCGGAGTCGAGGTGGAGCTGCTTTGGTTCGAATACGGTCCCTCCATGGAGGCCTTCACCGCCGGCAAGGTCGACGCCGTCACCGTGACCAACGGCGACAGCCTGGTCACCGGCGCGGGCGGCGCAAAGAACGTCGCCATCATGCTCACCGACTACTCCAACGGCAACGACATGATCGTCGCAAAGCCCGGCGTAGATTCCCTAAAGGATCTCAAGGGCAAAAAAGTCGGCATCGAGATCGGCTTCGTCGAACACCTTCTGCTCCTCAACGGCCTCAAAAAGGCAGGCTTGACTGAATCGGACGTGGAACTCGTTCCCACGCCCACCAACCAGACCCCGCAGGTCCTCGCCTCGGGCCAGGTCGACGCCATCGGCGCCTGGCAGCCCAACTCCGGCGCCGCGCTCAAAGCCGTCTCCGGCTCCAAGGCCGTCTACACCTCCGCCGACGAGCCCGGCCTGATCTACGACTGCGTCGTCGTCACTCCGCAGAGTCTCTCCGAACGCCGCGCCGACTGGGTGAAGTTTGTCGCCGTCTGGGACAAGATCGCCGCCTACCTCGCCGATCCCGCTACCCGCGAGGACGGCATCAAGATCATGGCCGCCCGCGCCGGCGTCGACCCGAAGGAATACGCCGCCTTCATGCCCGGCACCAAGTTTCTCACCCTCGCCGAGGGTCATAAGATCATGGCCTCTACGGCACCCGGCTTCGGCTCCCTCGCCGGGTCGTCCAAGATCGCCGACGACTTCAACGTGAAGAACGGCGTCTACAAGGAAGCGCAGGACATCGCCGCTTCCCACGACGCCTCACTCACCGCCGACGCGCTGAAGAAGTAATCAGCGCGCCCTCCGCGCTCCCCTCCCGCCCGCCGCTACGACCCCGACCGTAGCGGAAAGGCGGAGCTGTTTCGCCCTTCACCCCGCGCCGCCTGCTCCTCGCTCCACGCTCAAATGTCCCGCTGGTTCACCATCCGCGCCGAGCTCAGTCCCCGTCGCCGCCGGTTCCTCGGCGTGCTCGCCTTTTTGCTGCCCCTCGCGCTCTGGAGCCTGTTCTCCTATGTGCCCTGGCTCTGGCACCCGATGGTGAAAATCACCGAGCCCGCCGGCGTCTCCTGGATTAAACCCGGACAGCTCCTCCCGCGCGAAGACTTCGACAAGCTGGTCGAAAAACAACGCGCCGCCTCCGCCACTGCCCTCCCCGTCGGCACGCCCGCCAACCCGATCTACTTTCCGCCGCCGCATGCGGTCGGCCGCGCGCTCTACACCGCCTTCGCGACCGCGCCGGTCCTCAAAGGCGACAAGTGGCTGCACGAGAGCCTCTGGACCAGCATCCGCACCATTTTCTGGGGCTTCCTCATCTCCTCCGCACTCGGCGTTCCGCTCGGTATCCTCTGCGGCGCCTATGCCGCCGCCTCGCGCGTCACCGAGCCCTTCGTCGACTTCGTCCGCTACATGCCCGCGCCCGCCTTCGGCGCACTCATGGTCGCCATCCTCGGCATCCACCTTGAGCCCAAGGTGGCCGTCATCGTGATCGGCACCTTTTTCCAGCAGGTTCTCGTCGTCGCCAACACCGTGCGCAAGGTCGACAACGGCCTCATCGAGGCCGCCCAGACCCTCGGCGCCAAACCGCGCAACCTCGTGCTTCGCGTGCTCGTGCCCGCCAGCCTGCCCGACCTCTACAACGACCTCCGCATCCTCCTCGGCTGGGCATGGACTTACCTCGTAGTCGCCGAGGTCGTCGGCGTGAGTAGCGGCATAACTTTCTTCATCAACCAGCAGGCCAAATACC
>JBDLWD010000156.1:0-7348 GCA_039804465.1 Verrucomicrobiota bacterium
GCCACTTTGGTGGTCCGGTCCGGCTTCGCCGCCTGGGCGGAAGCGGCCGGCTTGGGCGGTCCGGAGGCCGCTCCCGACGCCGATCCGGACGGTGATGGCGCGGCGAATCTCCTCGAATACGCCACCGGAGCGGATCCGCGCGTGCCCGGGGCTTCGCCGGTCTCGGTCGTGGTGCGCGACGGTCGTCTCGCCCTGGTTTTCCCGCGTGTCGCCGACCCCTTGCTCACTTACACGGTGGAGGGTGCCGACGATCTGGCGGGGGGCTGGCAGCCCGTGGACTCGGCGGGCAACCCGTCCGCGGGCCCAGCTGCCCCGGATGGCGCGACGGTTGCCGACGACCGGCCGCTCGCGTCCGCGCCCCGGCGTTTCCTCCGCCTGCGGGTCGCGTATTGATTCGCCCGGTGGTGCGCCCGGTGCGCTGGCCGGGCGCGTCTTGCCTATTCGCGGCCCCTTGCTTTTGACTCAGCCCCATGTCCGCCTCAGCCGATCCCTCCACTCTAGTCGCCTTGCTCCACGGTCCCGATCAACCCGGTCTCGTCGCGCGGGTCTCCGGCTGGATTTTCGAGCGCGGCGGCAACATCCTGCACGCCGACCAGCATCGCGACATGGAGGCGGGGGTGTTTTTCCAGCGCGTGGAGTGGGTGCCGCCGGCGGGCGCGGACGCCGCCGCGATGAGTGCCGAGTTTGAAAACTTCGCCAATGGCCTGGGCATGAACCCGCGCGTCGCGCGCAGCGATCGCCGGCCGCGGGTGGTGTTGTTCGTCTCCAAGTTCGACCACTGCTTCCACGACCTCATCCTGCGCTGGAAGAGCGGCGACTATGCGGCGGATTTCGTGGCCGTGGTCTCGAATCATCCCGACCTCGCCGAGGCGACCCGGGGCTACGGATTGCCCTATCATCATATCCCGGTCACCGCCGCCACCAAGGTCGAGGCCGAGAACCGGCAGCTGGCGCTCTTGAAAGAGCTGGGCGCGGATCTGGTGGTCATGGCGCGCTACATGCAGGTGTTGTCGGCGGATTTTCTCCGGGACGGCCCGCCGGTCATCAACATCCATCACTCCTTCCTGCCCGCCTTTGCGGGCGGCAGGCCCTACCATCAAGCCTACGAGCGAGGCGTGAAACTCATCGGCGCCACGGCGCACTATGCCACGGCGGTGCTCGACGACGGCCCGATCATCCAGCAGGACGTCGCCCGCGTGACCCATCGTCAGGATGTTTCCGACCTCATTCGCCTCGGGCGCGATCTGGAGCGCCTCGTCCTCGCCCAAGCCGTGCGCGTGCACCTGGAGCATCGCGTCTTGGTCTATGGCAAACGCACCGTGGTCTTTGATTGAGGACCTCGGGCGTTGCGGGTTTTAAGTTTCTGCTGGATAGGGTCTTAAAAGGATTTAAATCGCGGCTTTACGGCGGTGGGGCCCGATGCTTTGCTAACCATCCTTTTCTTTTACCCGCATGGCCGCCTCCGCTAACCAGAATACCTCCCAAACCGCCGGCGATGATCGCAATCTTGTGACCATCGACGAGAACTACCTCGCGCCCACTCTGGAGGATCGCGCCATTATCTTCTGGGAAAAGAACGGGCGCGCCATCACCGCGGTGATCGTGGTGATCGCGGTAGCCCTGGTCGCGCGCTGGGCTTTTGATCAGTTTGCCGAGCGCCGCGAGCGCGCCATCTCCGCCGAATATGCCCAGGCCAAGGACGGCGCCGCCCTGCGCACCTTCGCCGAAGCCCGCCCGGCCGCGCCCTTGGCCGGGGTGGCCCGCCTCCGCCTGGCCGACGAAGCCTACTCCGCCGGTGATTTCGCCAAGGCTCGCGCCGAGTATGAGGCGGCCGCCAAGGCGCTTGCTGGAAATCTCCTCGGCGATCGCGCCCGCACCGGTGCCGCGCTCTCCATCTTGCAGGCCGGAGACGCGGCCGCCGCCAAGGCCGCCCTCGAAACCCTGGCCAACGACACCACTTTTTCCCGCACCCTGCGCGGAGAGGCTGGATACCATCTTGCCGTGCTTGCCCGCGACGCCGGCCAGATCGACCAAGCCAACAAGTGGGTCGAACTCGTGCTTGCCGCCGATCCTTCCGGTCTATGGGCCCAGCGTTCCATGCAGCTGCGCGCGAATTTGCCCGCTTCGCCCGCTCCCGCGGCCCCTGCCGCTCCCGCCGCCCTCGCCCCCGAGGCCTCGCAGCCTGCGGCTCCCCAGTCCGCTCCGGCCACCGTGTCCTTCCCCGCCTCGAAGTAAGCACCCGGTGCGACCACATCCCTTTCTCCCATTGGTTCTGGGAGACTCCCGACGAACCCGCCGATGCCCCAAACGGCGGGTTTCGTTTTGTCCCGATTTTGCGATGTGAAGTGTGAGGCAAGCATTGACTCTCACCGCCGTCGCGCCCTCGCTGCTCGCCGTTTCCTTTCGTTGACCGGGGTGTAGCTTAGCCTGGTAGAGCGCCTGGTTTGGGACCAGGAGGTCGTAGGTTCGAATCCTATCGCCCCGACCAACGAAGAGGAGGACGGCTGCTTATTACGAATATCAGGCCAATCTCTGCTTGAATCGCCTTCGGACTCCCCGTAGCCACAAAGGCGAAACTTTTCACAAATGGACACGATCTCGCGCGAATCCTCCCCCAGCTACCTGCCCATCGCGGGTCTTATTGCCGGCCTAGTCGGCCTGCTTCTCGGGGGCATCGCCCTTGCCAACGCCTCCAAGGCCAACAAAGCCGCCGCCGCCGCCGCCGAGCAGGTGACCGCCCAGGTGGCCCGCATCGACGGCGTCGAGGCCAGCTCCTCCGAGGCCAAGGCCACCGCCGAGCGCGCCGCCAGCAACATCGCCTCCCTCCAGCGCTCCACCCAGGACGCCTTCACCGCCGTCGCCGGCGAGATGGGCAAGATCAACGGCGAACTCGCCAAGCTCCAGGAGTCCGCCTCCCGCGCTCCCAAATCCTCCGCCAAGTCCTCCGGTCCCGTGACCGCCGGCCCCGACGAGCACATCGTCGCCGGTGGCGATACCGGCGCCAAGATCGCCCGCGCCAAGGGCGTCTCGCTCGCCGACCTCCAGGCCGTGAACCCCGGCGTCGACTGGGCCAAGCTCAAGGTCGGCCAGAAGATCAAGCTGCCCAAGAAGTAATCCGCGACCCTCGCGTGTTTTGATTTTTTTCGCCTCCCGCCCTCGCCGGCGGGAGGCTTTTTTTCGCCCATGCCCGACGACATCGTCCCCGGCCCCGACGACACCGCACCCGGTCCCGCGCGCTGGCGCCGCGGCGAGCCGCGCTCCTTGCACCGCACGCGCATCCTCGATTTGCAGCACGTGCCGTTTCATCACCCGCGCCGCGGCGTCACGCGCGACTTCGTCGTGGTCGACGCGCCCGACTGGGTGAACGTGCTCGCCCACACCGCCGACGACCGTCTCGTGCTCGTGAAGCAGTTCCGCTACGGCATCGATGCGTTTTCCTGGGAGATCCCGGGCGGAGTCATCGAGCGCGGCGAGGATCCCGTCGCCGCCGGCGTGCGCGAGCTTTTGGAGGAGACCGGCTACGCCGGCGAAAACGCGCGGCTGCTCGCCAGCGTCCACCCCAACCCCGCGTTCATGAGCAACCGTTGCCATCTCGTCCTGGTGGAGAACTGCCGCCCGGCGCGCGAGGTCGAGTGGGACGCCGACGAAGAGCTGGAGATCGCCGCCGTGCCCGTGCCCGAGGTCTACGCCCGCGCTCGCTCCGGCGGCATCACCCACAGCCTGGTGCTGGACGCGCTCATGTTCTTCGAGCCGCTCTGGCGATCCGGCCGCGGCTGATGCCCGCGCCCAGTCTTAAAACTCAGGCCGATTTGACTTGGCCGTCGCCTCGTCGTTTTTTCGACCCTTTGGTAACCATCGATGTCCGCCGCGCCCGTCTTCGCCAACTCTCCCGAACTGCTGATCAGCGAAGATCCCGCGTGCCTGCCCGGGGCGCTTGAACGCGAGATCCGGCGCATCTACGAGCGCAGCCCGCTTTACGGAAAGCGTTTCCCCCTGCATCCCGAGTCGCTGCACTGGGCGTGTTACCGCGAGATTCCCGCGCTCTCGAAAAAGGAAATCGTTACCCGCGGCCACGAGGCCTTTTTCGACGACTACAAGGTCATCCAAAAGGGGCTCGACGAGAAGCGCTACGAATACGAATCCACCTCCGGCACCACCCAGGGGCCGATGACCGTCATCATGGAGGAGGGCTGGTGGAGCGCCCAGCTCGCGCGCGCCTACCGCGCCCACCCGCTGCTCGCCCCCTACGCCGACCGGCCCTGCCGCAAGTGCATCCTCGCCCCGGTCGGCTGCTCCTCGAACCTCTGCCCCTACGAGGACCACCCCTTCCCGCACCGCTACTTCGACGGCACGGTCTATCTCAATCTCACCAGCGATCCCTTCGTGTTCCCCGAGTCCGAGTGGGACCGCATCGTCACCGAGCTCCAGGCGGTCAAGCCCGAGGTGCTCGAGGGCGAGCCCATCTACCTCTCCCTGCTTGCGCGCGCCGCCCGCCGCCGCGGCGTATCGGTTCCTTCGATACGGGTGGTGATTCTCACCTACGGCAAGGCCAGCATCGTGCACTCGCGGCGCATCGCCGAGGCCTTTCCGGCCCCGCAGGTCGACCTCTACGGCTCCACCGAGGCCGGCTACATCTTCGTCGGCGAGGCCTTTAAGGACGACTCGCGCGTGATCGACGGCAACGCCTTCGTGGAACTCGTCCCGTATCGCGGACTGAGCGACGTTTTCCAGCTCTACGTCACCACCCGCGACCGCGAGGCCATGCCGCTGCTGCGCTACCACACCGGCGACGTCGTTCGCCGCCTGCCGACCGGCTACCGCGTGCTCGGTCGCGAGGGCGGGCTGCATTTCCGCGCCGACGGCTCCATCGTCTCGCCCACCGAGATCGACGCCGTGATGCCCGCCGGTTTCTCCTGCTGGCACTACAGCCTATCGCAGACCGGCGACACGCGCTGGAATTTCGACTACGTCGCCGACGAAAGCGCCCCGGCCGGTCTCGAGGAGGCCATCTCCGCCGTGCTTGGCGACGGCGCCCGCGTCGCCGCCTTCCGCAAACGCCTCATCGCGCCCGCCGCCTCGGGCAAGTTCTCCCTGCTCAAGCCCCTCGCGAAGTAGACGCGGCGCAGGCCCGCTCGCCTTTGCATGGAGGGCCTCCCATGCCCGGGCGTCATTTGCCCCGCTGGCGGTTCGTCTCAGTCGGGCTAATAAGCTCTGTAAGTCCCGCGCATGGCGGAGGCCCGTCCTTTACATTGCCCGCCTGCGACCGTTAGCTCCGGGATCTGTCCAAACGCATTTTGCGTGCGGCCCCTGACTTCAGCACCCGAACCGACCACTTCGCGATGAGCCTCCTCGCCAACTTGTTCAGCTCCTCCATCGGCCGAAAATTCCTCATGGCCCTTTCCGGCCTGATTCTGACCGGCTTCGCCTTCGGGCATCTGTTTGGGAATCTCCAGATATTCGGCCACCCCGACCAGATCAACGGATACGCCCACTTCCTCCAAGGCCTCGGCCCCGCCCTCTGGCTCGTCCGCCTAGTGCTTCTCGCCGCCGTCTGCGTTCACGTCTGGGCCGCCATCGCCCTGACTTTGGAAAGCAAGGCCGCCCGCGGCCCCGCCAATTACGGCGTCCACAAGTGGCTCGCCGCCGGCATCGCCTCCCGGACCATGCGCATCAGCGGACTCGTGGTCCTCGCCTTCGTCGTTTATCACCTCCTGCACTTCACCGTCGGCTTGGTCGGCACCGAATACTACAAGAGCGGCCTGCCCGTCTGGACTCTGGCTAATGACGTCCGCGAATTCGGCATCCCGCTCGCCGCCAAGGGCGCCGAGGTGCACGACGTCTACTCGATGATCTTCATCGGCTTCTCCCATCCACTCATAGCCGGCTTCTACATCCTCGCGACCGGCCTCCTCGCCCTTCACCTCTGGCACGGCGCCGACTCGATGTTCCAGACCCTTGGTCTCCGCAATGGCAAGTGGTCCTGCGCCCTCCGCAAGGCCGTCGCCGCCATCGCCCTGGTATACTTCCTGGGTAACCTCTCCATTCCGGGCGCCATCCTCGCCGGCATCGCCAAGCCCCACGCCGGCACTCCCGCCGGAAACACCCTTGTCGCCTCCGCCCGCTAACCCGGCCGTCCCGCTCTCTAAACTTAAACGTCCGACTTAAACTTAAAAGTCATGGCCACCCTCGACTCCAAGATCCCCTCCGGCCCGCTCCCCGACAAGTGGCGCAAGCACAAGACCGAGATCAAACTCGTCAACCCGGCCAACAAGCGCAAATACCACGTCGTCGTGGTCGGCGCGGGCCTGGCCGGAGCCTCCGCCGCCGCCTCGCTCGCCGACCTCGGCTACCAGGTCACCTGCATCGTCTTCCACGATTCGCCCCGCCGCGCCCACTCCATCGCCGCGCAGGGCGGCATCAACGCCGCCAAGAACTACCAGAACGACGGCGACAGCGTGTATCGACTTTTCTACGACACCATCAAGGGCGGCGACTACCGCGCCCGCGAGGCCAACGTCCACCGCCTCGCCGAGGTCTCGGTCAACATCATCGACCAGTGCGCCGCCCTCGGCGTGCCCTTCGCCCGCGAATACGGCGGCCTCCTCGCCAACCGCTCCTTCGGCGGCGCGCAGGTTTCCCGCACCTTCTACGCCCGCGGCCAGACCGGCCAGCAGCTCCTCCTCGGCGCCTACTCCTCGCTCTCCCGCTGCGTCGGCCAGGGCACGGTCAAGCTCGTCACCGAGCACGAGATGAGCGACCTAGTCGTCGTCGACGGCCACGCAAAGGGCGTCATCGCCCGCGACCTCAAGACCGGCAAGCTCGTCCGCTTCAACGCCGACGCCGTCATCCTCGCCACCGGCGGCTACGGCAACGTCTTCAACCTCTCCACCTACGCGCGCGGCTCCAACACCACCGCCATCTGGCGCGCCTACAAGCGCGGCGCCTGCTTCGCCAATCCCTGCTACACGCAGATCCACCCGACCTGCATCCCCGTCTCCGGCGACTACCAGTCGAAGCTCACGCTCATGTCCGAGTCGCTCCGCAACGACGGACGCATCTGGGTGCCGAAGAAGAAGGAGGACGTCAAAAAAGCCCCCGCCGACATCGCCGAAGAGGACCGCGATTACTTCCTCGAGCGCATCTACCCCAGCTTCGGCAACCTCGCCCCGCGCGACGTTTCCTCCCGCGCCGCCAAGCGCATGTGCGACGAGGGCCGCGGCGTCGGCGAGACCGGTCTCGGCGTCTACCTCGACTACTCCGACGCCATCCAGCGCTACGGCAAACAAGCCGCCGCCCGCGCCAACCTCCAGAACCCTTCCGCCGCCAGGATCACCGAGCTCGGCAAGGC
>JBDLWD010000157.1:0-4076 GCA_039804465.1 Verrucomicrobiota bacterium
GGGAAACCACCGCCACCATGGCCGCCGGCGCCGCCCGCGCCGCTCTCGAGGACGCGGGCCTTCGCCCCGAAGACATCGATCTGCTGATAGTGGCCACATGCACGCCCGATTTGCCCATGCCATCCACCGCCTGCCTCGTGCAGACCGCCTTGGGCGTCCGGGAACGCGCCGCCTGCTTCGATCTGAACGCCGCCTGCAGCGGTTTCGTCTACGCCCTTGACCAAGCCTGGGCCCTGCTTGCCTCCGGCCGCTATCGCCACGCCCTGGTCATCGGCGCGGACAAGCTCACCTCGGTGGTCGACTGGACCGACCGCACGACCTGCGTGCTTTTCGGGGACGGCGCCGGCGCGATCGTCCTGGGTCCAGCCCGGCCCGGTGCGGAATCGCGCCTGATCGACACCCAGCTCGGCGCCATCCCGGGCACGGCCGAACTGCTCTCCATCCCCGGAGGAGGCGCCTCGCCCGCCACGCCCGAGGCAAAGCGCTGCATCGCGATGAAGGGCAAGGAAGTGTTCAAACACGCCGTGCGCGGCATGGAGGAGGTCGCCCGCGATCTGCTCGCGCGCAACGGCCTGGCCGGCGCCGAGCTCGCCTGCGTGGTCCCCCACCAGGCCAACCTGCGCATCATCCACGCCCTCGTCCAATACCTTGAGCTGCCCTACGAGCGCGTCTTCGTGAATCTGGAACGCTACGGCAACACCTCGGCGGCCTCCATACCCCTCGCGCTGGACGAGGCGCGTCGGCACGGACGCATAAAATCCGGCGACCTCATTCTCCTGGTGGCGTTCGGGGCGGGCTTGACCTACGGGGGGGCGCTGGTTCGCTGGTGATCTACACCATGCCCGCCGCCGCCCGCCGTATCGGATTCTTCACTACGTTACTCGTCATCTGGGCCCTTTTCGCGGGAGCCGCCGCCCGGGCCGAGCTGATTTGGGAGCCCGCCACCGGCTGGCGCGTGGAGGGCGGCGTGCTCGCCCCCTTTGTCGATTCGCCCGAGGGTAAAAACGCCAAGTCCATCATGGACGCCGCCCGCCGCGCGGAAGACGCCGGCGATCTCGGCAAGGCGAACAGCGGCTACAAGAAGGTCATCAAAAAATACGGTTCCTCGGTATTCGCCCCCGAAGCGCTCTACCGCTCCGCCAATTATTACGAGGGCCGCCGCCAATACTCCAAGGCCTTCCGCAACCTCCAGCGCATCATCGCCGAACACCCCGCCTACCCGCGCTTCAGCGAGGTCCTTGGCGCCGAGTATCGCATCGCCACCAAACTCGTCGCCGGCGCCCGTCCCCGCTACTTCGGCGTGATCCCGGGATTCAGGCAGCGCGAAAAGGGCATCGAGTTCCTCGAGACCATCGTCACCAACGCGCCCTTCAGCGAATACGCCCCGATCTCGCTGATGAACGCCGCCCAGGCATACACCAAAACCGGCGACCGCGACGCCTCGATCGACGCGCTCGACCGGATGATCAACAACTACCCCGAGAGCTTCCTCACCCCCGACGCCTACCTCAAGCTCGCCACCGCCCAGGCCTCCATCACCCAGGGCCCCGCCTACGACCAGGCCTCCACCCAACTCGCGCTCACCTACTTCCAAGACTACCTCATCCTTTATCCCGGAGATGCCGACGCGACCGTGGCCACCAAGGGCTTCGACGCAGCCCGCGCAATGCTCGCGGAGAGCAAGATGACCATCGGCGACTTTTACTACAAACATCGCTCAAACTACCAAGCGGCGAAGGTGTTCTACAACGAGGCCATCACCATCTATCCCGAGTCCCCCACCGCCGAGCGCGCCCGCGGCCTGCTGGCGAAGATCGAAAAGATCGAGTCCGGTGAAATCCCCGCCGACGGCGCCAACCGACCCGCCCCGCGCGCCAAGCGTTTCTGGCTGTTCTGAGCTCCAAACGCGTCTTCCCGCCTAGCGCCCGCACCACTTCCGCCCCACCGTCTCACGCCCATGCTTCGTCGCCTTGCCCCGCTTTTTCTCGCCGTTTTCGCCGTGCTGGGCTCGGCCTGCTCCCACTATCGGCTGGGCACGGGCGTAGAGCGTGACTTCGACTCCGTCTTCATCGCCCCGGTCGATACCAACGCCATCTTGCCCCAGTCCTCAGCGCTGCTTGGCACCCAGATTCGCGAGGCCTTTATCCGCGACGGCCGCCTGCGCGTGGTCAATACCCCAGAGGAGGCCGATGCCATTCTCACCGTAAAGCTCGGCACGATGCGCCGCGAGTCGCTCACCCGCCTCCCCAGCGACGCCGGCCTGGCCCGCACCTTCGGGCTCGTGCTGGACGCCAAAGCCACTCTCCGTGACCAGAAGGGTGAAAAAACTTGGTTCGCCGACCGCGCCATCCGCGTGGAGCGCCAGATCTTCACCGACGACGGCGGCGCGACGCCTCAAGCCGTCCAGCAAACCCAAGCGGAATACGCCATCGTGCCCGTGATCGGCGAATCCCTCGCCAGCCAGGTGAAGTCGGCCGTGCTCGACACTTGGTAAGCTGAGCCGCGGCCGGCCCGCCCCATCCGGCAGGAATCCGACTCGCCCTGCTCAGGGCGAACCCGCCGCCACCGCGGCCTGCACACCTTTCGCTTCCGCCTCCGCTGCATCCAAAAGGTTCGTGCTCGCGGTTTCCAACTCCCGCCCCGCGGCGTAGTCCGCCTCCCACTCCGCCACGGCCTCGCGCCAGGCCCGCTCCTTGTCCCGCGCCAAAGCCTGCCAGACTTTCCCGAGCGAAACCGCAGCATTGTAATAAAACGGATGCACGCGTGGGAGCTCGGCTGTCAGCAGCCGGGTGCGTGTCTCGAGTTCGCCCAAGAGCCAGGCTTCCCGACGCGTCGCCCACTCCCCCGCCACCGGCAAGACCTGCTCTCTCCCCGTTCTGGAATCGAACGCCACGATGCGGGCGAGTTGCTCCAGCCTTCGACGCGACTCGGATGGACCCATGCCCGGCGTGAAACGGGCCGTCTCCTCCCGCGCCGCGGCGACCCGCCAAGCCAGCTCCCACTCGCGCGCCTCGGCGACACGTGTTACCAGCCTTCCGTATTCCCGGGCCAGCGCGGCTCCGGCGGACTCGCCCTTGAGCAAGGCCAGGGTAAAGCGCGTCCATCCCCGCTCATCCGCCTCCCGCATCCACCGCCAGACCGCCAGGGCGGGCACGGCGAGCCTTTCATCTGAACCCGTTTCGCCTCCGCCCGCCGGATCGCCCAGCAAGACCGCGCGCAGCTTCGGGATTCGATCCAATCGTCGCAGCTCCGCCTGCCATGCATCCAGAAGGGCAGGCCGTTGCGCGGTTAAAAAATACTCCGCCGCCGCCACGCTCAGCCAACGGGGCACCGGGGCCGCGTCCGCGGGTAAACCGGACAAAAATGCCCTCCTGCGCCACGCCCCTTCCGCCAGGCCGACCAGCCAGCGCCGCTCTCGCGCGAGGCCGCGCTCGCCCCCGCCCCGCAACCACACCGTGACCACCCCGCCCGGCTCGGCGGACACGCGGCTGAACGTCTCGCCCCAGGTCCATCTCTCCTCCGGGATAAGTCGCACCAGGATGCTTGTCTGCAGGCGCTCCGGCAGTCCGAGCGGCTCCCTCCAGGCGAGCCAAGCCTGGCCGGCCAGCTCCGCCAATCGCACGCCATCGAGGCCTTCCTCCGCCACGACTTCGAAGCGCCCCCGGCCTCCGCTGCTCAATAGCCGAACCGCGGCGGGCTTTTGCGCGGTCGTGTCCGCGGCGGCGGAAGTGCCCTGCGCTTTCGTGGCCGGGGCAAAAAACGACAGCAACGCCGCCGCGACCGCGCCCCTCGGGAGGCCCCGTCGAAACCGCTTCACGGCAAGCCGATCACCAGCGAGCCCTCGCGCACCCCGAACTCATGGGCGCTTTGCAAGGCCTTCTCCACCTCGGCAGGGAAAGGTTTCATCACGAAACGATCGGCCACGAGCGAGAGCAGCCCCGGGATTTTGTGAATCGGCAACGCGCCGAGCCGGGCTTCGGTCGGTGCAAAGGTCCAGCCGGCGTTGGTGCGCACGAAGCCGCCGCGAGCCTGAAGCACCAGCGGAACCTCCGCGCCGGGCAGGTGAACCGTGTTCA
>JBDLWD010000158.1:0-2784 GCA_039804465.1 Verrucomicrobiota bacterium
CCTATGCCGAACGCCTGCTCTCCGATCTCAAGCTCGTCGACTGGCCTGACTCCACCAAGCGCATGCAGGAGGCCTGGATCGGCCGCAGCGAAGGCGCCGAGCTGCTCTTCGCCCTCGAAAACTCCGTCCTCGGCGACCTCAAGGTCTTCACCACGCGCCCCGACACCGTCTTCGGCGTCACCTTCATGGTGATCGCGCCCGAGCACCCGCTCGTGGACGCCCTCACCACACCCGCCCAGCGCGAGGCCGTCGCCGCCTACCGCAAGCAGGCCTCGGCGAAGAGCGACCTCGAGCGCACCGACCTCGCCAAGGGCGAAAAGACCGGCGTCTGGTCCGGCTCCTTCGCGATCAACCCCGCCAACGGCCAAAAGATCCCCGTCTGGATCGCCGATTACGTCATCATGGGCTACGGCACAGGAGCCATCATGGCCGTGCCGGCGCACGACGATCGCGACTACGCCTTCGCGCAGAAGTTCAATATCCCCGTCATCCAGGTCATCGAGCCCGACCACGCCGAGGGTCGTAATGGCAGCGGCACTACCAAGCTCCCCTACACCGGCGACGGCCGTCTCGTTCACTCCGACGGCTACTCGGGCCTGCCTTGGGAGGAGGCGAAGAAGAAAATCACCGCCGACCTCGCCGCCCGCGCCCGCGGCCAGGCCACGATCAACTACAAGCTCCGCGACTGGCTCTTCTCCCGTCAGCGCTACTGGGGCGAACCCTTCCCCATCGTCTGGGTCACCGAGGCCGACTACACCGCAGCCACCGCTCACGCGAAGGCCGCCGGCGCCGCGCTCCCCCTCCCCTCCGCGCCCGTCACCTGCGTGATCGACGGCGAGACGCGCTACGCCCTGCCGGTGCCCGAGCAATCGCTGCCGCTCCAGTTGCCCGAGGTGAAAAGCTACCAGCCCACCGGCACCGGCGAGAGCCCGCTCGCCGCCATCACCGAGTGGGTCGACGTCTGGTATGACGCCGCCACCGGCCAAGCCGTTCCCGCCTCCTCGGACAAGCCCGCCGCGCACTACGTCCGCGCCCGCCGCGAGACCAACACCATGCCCCAGTGGGCCGGCAGTTGCTGGTATTACCTGCGCTACCTCGACCCGAAAAACGACGCCGCCATCGCCTCGCCCGAGGCGCTGAAATACTGGTCCGGCCCGGACATCTACGTCGGCGGGGCCGAGCATGCCGTGCTACATCTCCTCTACGCCCGCTTCTGGCACAAGGTCCTCTTCGACCTCGGCGTCGTCCCCACCCCCGAGCCCTTCACGAAGCTGTTTCACCAAGGCATCATCCTCGGCGAAGACGGCGAAAAAATGTCCAAGAGCCGCGGCAACGTCGCCAATCCGGACGACATCATCAAGAGCCACGGCACGGACACCCTGCGCCTCTACCTCATGTTCCTCGGCCCGCTCGAGGCGATGAAGCCCTGGAACCCCAGCGGCATCGAGGGCGTGCACCGCTTCCTCCACAAGGTCTGGCGCGAATGCATCGGCGCCGACGGCGCGCCCCACCCCAAGCTCTCCGACGACCCCTCCGCCACGTCCGCCGAGCTGGCCAAGCTCCTCCACGAGACGATCAAGAAAGTCGGCGAAGACATCGAGGGCCTGCGCTACAATACCGCCATCTCGGCCATGATGATTTTCGTCAACGCCTGGCAAAAGGCCGAGCGTATCGCCCGTCGCGACGCGTTGACCTTCCTTCAACTGCTCGCGCCTCTGGCCCCCCATCTGGCCGAGGAGCTTTGGAGTCGCTGCGGCGGACAGGCTGTCGCCGCCAGCATCGGCTCGGCGCCTTGGCCGGCTTACGATCCCGCCAAGCTGATCGCCACGGAACAGAAAGTCGTGGTGCAGATCTGCGGCAAAAAGCGCGCCGAACTCATCTTGCCCGCAGGAGCTTCGGAAGAGGTCGCCGTGGCCGCCGCCAAGGCCCATCCGGACGTATCGGCGTTTCTGGCCGGCAAAGACATCAAGCGGATCATCTACGTTTCCGGCAAAATCTTGAACATCGTGGCGACCTAAAGCCTTCCCATCACGACCTGCCCGAGGCCATCGCTACGTATCATTACGCATGGCATTCCTTCAGGTTGTGAGAAGTCGGGCCATGGATTTTCCTAGTTCCATGCAAACGCGGGTTTTTACGCACTTTTTCACGCTAATGGCCCTAAGCGGAGCTGTGGCGTTTGCCCAGAGCGCATCGCAAAGTAACACCCCTGCGGGCAAGTTCTATGTGGCCGATGTGGAGGGCGTTGCCGAAGTAAGCGCTGGAGGAAAAATCGAGGACATGAAGGAAAAAGCCGTGTTCGATGCCGAAGGCACGGTATTGGAAACCAAACCCGACTCCACCATTTCCGTCGTGATGTCCAACGGGGTGGGATTAAATTTCGCGCCCGAGACCAAGTTGGTGGTGAAGCGCTTCCAACAGGATCCCTTTCAACCAAACCGCGAAGACCTGGAAACGGAGCCATCCATATCCAATACTCGTGTCTCGCTCATCCGAGGCGCTGTCGGTATCAGCACCGGCAAGCTGGTGGCCGGCAGCTCAATGGTCCTTGAAACTCCCCACGGGAGCCTGAATGTCCTAAGTCAAACCGCCCAAAAAGTAGCCATTCAGGTAAGCGACACCACCACCACAGTCACCGTATTCGCGGGAGCTGTCACACTCCGATTGGATAATATGGGGAGCGGAGAAACCCTCACGCCAGGTCAACAAGCCACCATCAAACGCCAAGGCACCGGGCAACTTTCTTCGATCACCGTTCAGCCTACACCGAAGGACCTTTCACCC
>JBDLWD010000159.1:0-2853 GCA_039804465.1 Verrucomicrobiota bacterium
GGCGGCAGGAGACGCAGAGCGGGTTCGGGTCGTCGGCGTCGACGGCCCAGTTGCAAGTCTGGTGGGCGGTGTAATTCGCGCAGAGACGATGGGCGCGCCCTTGCGCGCCGCGGGCTGGGGAACGCCAGAGACCGTCGCCGCCCTGCTCCAGGGAGGCGACGACGGCGGGCTCGGGGAGGAAGGCGAGGGTGTGGCCGCAACCGACGCAGGTGTGGTTCTCGAAGTAGAGAAGCGAGCGGCAGTGGTCGCAGCGGAAGAGCTTCATGGTGAACCGACGCGAACCGCGCCGCGCGGGCGGGCTTTGACTGTTCCGTGCGCGGAGGGCTCAGCCCGCGTGACGCTCGGCGATGTCGAGGGCCTCGGCGGCGGCCTCCCACTTCGCGGTGGCGTCGCTGATCTGCTCTGTGATCGTGCTGAGTTCGAGATTGAGGCGGTGGAAACGGCTCTTGTCGGCGTAGGTGGCCGGGTCCTCGAGCGCGGCGGTGATCTCGTTCTGCTTGGCTTCGAGGTCGGCGACTTTCTTTTCGAGCACGCCGACGTCCTCGCGCATCTTGCGGAGCTGGTTGGGCGTGAGTTTCGAGCTGGGGGCGGGGAGCGAGGAGCTGGGAGCCGGAGTGGAGGAGGGTGCGGCGGAGGCTTTCGCGGCGCCCTTGTGCGCGTCGGGGCGGGCGTCGGTGAAGCCGGCGGTGAGGGCCGCGCGGGCGTTGGTGGCCTTCGATTTCTCGAGGTAGTAATCGTAGTTGCCGGCGTAGGGCGTGAGGCGGCCGCTGTGCACGTGGAGCACGGTCTCGGCGAGCGCGCGGATGAAGTGCACGTCGTGGGATATGAAGATGAGCGTTCCGGTGTAGCCCTTGAGCGCGTTGATCATCGCGTCGATCGAGGCGATGTCCAGGTGCGTGGTCGGCTCGTCCATGAGGAGGAGGTTGGGCGGGTCGACGAGGAGGCGGGCGAGGTTGAGGCGGGATTTTTCTCCGCCCGAGAGGACGCCGACCTTCTTGTGCACGTCGTCCTTGCGGAAAAGGAAGCTGCCGAGGATGGCGCGGGCCTGCTGCTCGGTGAGCTGGTTCTCGTTGGTGCGCAGCTCCATCATCATCTCGAAGACGGAGGCGTCCTCGCGCAGGGTGTCGGTGCGCTGCTGGGCGAAGTAGCCGGCGGTGACGTTGCTGCCGAGCTCGCGCAGGCCGCCCTGGATGGGGATGGTGCCGGCGAGGATTTTCAGGAGGGTGGATTTGCCCGCGCCGTTGGGGCCGACGAGGACGATGCGCTGGCCGCGCTCGGCGGTGAAGTTGAGGTCGGTGTAGACGACCTTGTCGCCGTAGGCCTGGCGGACGTTTTTGAGCTCGATGACCTTGAGGCCGGAGCGGACGGGCTGGGGGAAGCGGAAGTTGATGCGCTTAAGCTCCTCGGCCGGTTCCTCGACGGCGTCCTCCTTGAGGCGCTCGATTTGTTTTTCCTTCGATTTGGCGCGGGAGGCCATGGAGGCCTTGGCCCCGAAGCGGTCGACGAACTTTTGTAGGTGGGCGATCTCGCGCTGCTGATTCTTGAACTGGGCGGCCTGCTGTTCCTTGCGGGCTTCGCGCTCCTTGAGGAAATCGTCGTAGTTGCCGTGGTAGTAGTGGAGCGTGCCGGCGCGGAGCTCGAGCATGCCGGTGCAGAGGGCGTTAAGGAAGGCGCGATCGTGAGAGATGACGACAAGGCCGCCAGGGTAACGGGTGAGGTAGTCCTGGAACCAGAGCAGGGCCTCGAGATCGAGGTGGTTCGTCGGCTCGTCGAGGAGGAGGAGGGCCGGCTCGGCCACGAGGAGGCGGGCGAGGTGGGCGCGCATGATCCAGCCGCCGGAGAAGGATTTGGCGGGCTTTTCGGCGTCGCCCTCCTTGAAGCCGAGGCCGGCGAGGATGGTGCGGGCGCGGGGTTCGAGGGTGTAGTCGATGTCCCAGTTGTCCTCGGTGGGCTCGAGAGCCTTGCCGGAGGTGGCGATGGAGAGGATGGTCTCGTCGCCGACGGGCGCGGATTCCTGGGGCAGGTAGCCGAAGTCGGCTCCGCGTTCCCACTCGATGGTGCCGGTGTCGGGGCGTTCCTCGCCGAGGATGAGCCCGAAGAGGGTGGATTTGCCCGCGCCGTTGGGCCCGATGAGGCCGAGGCGGTCGGTGCGGGCAATAAACAGGGAGACGTCCGAGAAGAGTTCGCGGGTGCCGTAGGACTTGGAGACGTCTGAAATCGTCAGCATAAACGGAGCAAAAGATGCGGTGCGGCGGCGCGGGGCAATCAAAAGCCCGCGCTCGTATCGAGCCGTGGGCAGTTCAAGGTGACGATTGCGTGGCCTTATTGGCTCACTCGGACCCGGACCCAGACCCGGAGTCAGACCCGGCCTGCGGAGCCACGCGCAAGGACGAGCAAGGGCCCATGCGCTTCAGGCGCCCGCCGCCCAATCCGTTAGTCAATCATTGATTGACTAACGGATCGGGTCCGTCTTTGCGAACGGCGTGGCGAGGCGGCGGACGAGGGCGCGGTAGGGGGCGAGGAGGAGGGCGGCCATGAGGAACTTGACCGCCAAATCGCCGGCGGCGAGGGGCAGCCAGGGGACCTCGGTGCCGTGGAAGGCCAGCGAGAAGAAGATAGCGGTGTCGATGACCGAGGCGGCCATGGAGCCCCAAAAAGGCGCCTTCCACCACGAGGCGCGGCGCAGGCGATTGAAGACCGCGACGTCGAGCAGTTGCGACACGAGGAAGGCTGTGCCCGAAGCGAGGGCGATTTGGAGATTGGCCAGCCAGAGCGACAGGCCAAAGCCGACCACAAAGCCGCAGACGGCGATCATCCGGGCGTGGCGCGGGCCATGGCAGCGGTTGCAGACGT
>JBDLWD010000160.1:0-14295 GCA_039804465.1 Verrucomicrobiota bacterium
GACCCCGCAGGACACCGCCCTGAACTTCCCGGGGGCGACGCACCCCTTCGTCCGCGCCACCGCCCTCACGCTCTCGGGTCCGGATCCGCTCGCCGAAAACACCTACGCCGAACCGCTCAAACTCGCTCCGGTGGAGTCTTCGCTCGAGTTCCCGGCCGTCGGCACCACGGAACTGCGCTACACTTTCCCCGCTTATTCGGTGACCATCCTGCGTCTCGCCCCTGCGAGCACTCCATCCCCCTAACCCGAGTCCGCCACAGCCGACCTATGTCCTTCCTTGGTCTTCTCAGCCGCCCCGTCCTATTTGCCGCGGTCACCCTGCTTTCCGTCAACGTCAACGCAGGCTCCTCACCCGCCGCCTCCGCAGACCCCGTTCTCGCCGGCTTTCAGTCGCCGCCGGCCGAGGCGCGGCCGACCACCTGGTGGCGCTTCATGGACGATCTCGTCACCCGCGAGGGCATGCTCGCCGAGCTCGACTACATGCAGCGCGTCGGCCTCGCCGGCGGTGTCGTCTCCTTCTGCGGCAGCCGCACTCCTCTCGCCGCGCCCGTCCCCGGCCAGCAACGCGTCCCCATGCTCAACGCCGACTGGTGGGACCTCATCGGCTTTCAAGGCACCGAAGCCGCCAAGCGCGGCCTCTCCCTCTGGTATCAAGCCAGCCCGGGCTACGCCACCACCGGCGGCCCGTGGATCACCCCAGAGCGCTCGATGCAAAACCTCATCTGGCGCGAGACCTCCCTCGCCGCCGGCCAGTCTTTCAACGCCGTCCTTCCTCGAGCCGAGGTGGACAAAAAATGGAACTACTACCGCGACGTCGCCGTGCTCGCCTACCCTGCTCCAGCCGCCGACTCCGCCATCCCTCCCTCCTCCATCATCGAGCTCACCGACCGCCTCGCGCCCGACGGCCGCCTGCGCTGGACGCCCCCGGCCGCCGGCGAATGGAGACTCGTTCGCTTCGGCCACACCACCACTGGCAAAACCGTCCACCCCGCCACGCCCACCGGCGTCGGTCTCGAATGCGACAAACTCGACCGCGAGGCGACGCGCATCCAGTTCGAAAACTACTTCGCCAAAATCCTCGCCCGACGCCCCGCCGGTTCCAACGCCGACATCCAGCTCTTCTTCGACAGTTACGAGGCCGAAAACCAAACGTGGACGCCCCGCTTCCGCGCCGAGTTCAAAAAACGTCGCGGCTACGATCCCGTTCCGTGGATTCTCGCCGCCACCGGCCGCCTCGTCGGCGACGCCCTCCTCACCCGCCGCTTCGACAACGACTGGCGCGCGACCATCGAGGAAATGGTCACCACCGAACACTTTGCCGAGCTCGCCCGCCTCTCCCGCGAGCGCGGTGCAAAGTTCTTCCGCGCCCAGCCCTACAACGGCCCTCTCAACTTCATGACCGCCGGCGCCACCGCCGACATCCCCGAAGGCGAGTTCTGGCACGTCAACAAAGGCTACGGCTGGTGGACGCTCCGCATGATCGCCTCCGTCGCCCACGTGAACGGCAAAAAAATCGCCTCCGCCGAAGCCCTCACCGCCAGCCCCGAAGACCTCCGCGCCGACAAACACCCCTACTCCACCAAAGCCGAGACCGACCTCGCCCTAGCCCTCGGCGTAAACCAATTCGCGCTCCACGTCCTTCCCCATAACCCCTGGCCCGACCGCATGCCCGGCATGGTCGCAGGCCCCTACCCCCCCCTTCTCTCCCGCGCCCAGCCCTGGGCCGGTATGGCCGGCCCGTGGGTCGAGTATCTCTCGCGCTCCTGCCACCTCCTTCAACAAGGAACCTTCGCCGCCGATCTCGTCACCGTTTTCCGCGTAGGGCAACGCGGCTTCGAGCCTCCCGTCGGCTACGCCGCCGACATCTGCAACGAAGAGCTCATCATCTCGTCCATGTCATGGGACGGCTCCGCTCTCCGCCTGCCGAGCGGCATGACTTACCGTCTGCTCGAACTTCCCTCCACCACCAAGGACATCACCAAATTCTCGCCTGCCAACCTTCCCGCCGACCTGCGCAACCAGGCTGCGCCGCAGCGCATCTCGCTCCCGCTCCTTCGCAAGGTCCGCGAACTCGTGCTCGCCGGCGCACCCGTCGTCGGACCGCGTCCCGCCATCACCCCCGGACTCGAGGATTACCCCGCAGCCGACCAGGAAATCGCCCGCCTCGCCGACGAACTCTGGGGGCCCGCCACCGAAAACACCTCCGCCCCCTCTGACCGCCGCGTCGGCGCCGGCCGCGTTTTCTCCGGCATGACGCCCGCCGAGGCCCTCGCCCGCCTCGGCGTCGCCCCCGCCCTCCAAACTATCGATGGAGCCACGTTCAACGAGGTTCCGTGGATTCACCGCCGCCTCGGTGCCGACGATCTCTTCTTTGTCTCCAACCAGCAGGACAGCGCCCGCACCGTCGTCGCGTCCTTCCGCGTGAACGGCAAAACCCCCGAGCTCTGGCACGCCGACACCGGCGCCATCACGCACGCCTCCGACTGGGACCGCCGCGATGGCCGCACCGAGGTCACGCTGCGTCTCGATCCGCGCGGCTCCGTCTTCGTGCGCTTCCGCCCCGGTCCCGCGCCCGCCACCCTGCCCGTTCGCTCCACCCCGCCCGCCGTCCTCGGCACCGTCGATCTCTCCACCGGCTGGACCGCGCGCTTCGATCCATCCCTCGGCGCCCCCTCCAATCCCGTCGCCTTCCCGACTCTCGCCTCTTGGACGGACCACCCCTCCCTAGGCATCCGCTACTACTCCGGCGTCGCCGCCTATGAGCGCACGTTTAACGTATCCGCCGATCTGTTACGTCCCGGCACGCGCCTCGTTCTCGACCTCGGCGACGTGCAAAACCTCGCCCGCGTCACCCTCAACGGCGTCGTTTTCCCCGCCCTGTGGAAGCCGCCCTTTTTGCAAGACCTCGGCTCGGCCTTGCGCGTCGGAGATAACCGCCTCGTAGTCGAGGTGGCCAACGTCTGGGCCAATCGCCTCGTCGGCGACGAACAGGAACCCGCCGACCTCGTCTGGGGACCCGAGCGCATCGGAAACAACCGCGGGCTAAAACTCTACGCCGGCCGTCCACTACAGGCCTGGCCCGAGTGGTTCATCAAAAACGAGCCGCGCCCGTCCGCCGGCCGCGTCACCTTCACCACGTGGAACTTCGTCAAACCGGACCAGCCTCTGCTGCCCTCCGGCCTCCTCGGCCCGGTCACGCTCACCTCCACCCTGCCTGTCCGCTGAACGCGATGCGTCTCCGTTTCATCATCGGACTTATCGCCTCGCTCTCGACGCTGGGCGCTTTCGACGCGTTCGCCGCGCCCGCCGACCCGCTGCTAGCCGGTTTTCAAAATCCGCCCGCCGCCACCCGCCCCGTCGTGTGGTGGCGTTTCATGGATGACATCGCCACTCGCGAGGGAGTCGTGGCCGACCTCGATTCCATGCGACGCACCGGCCTCGGCGGCGCAGTCGTCTCCTATTGCACCAGCAATTCCGGCATGTCCAAGCCTGTCGCCGGACTGCCCGTCATTCCCATTCTTTCCGACGCATGGTGGGATCTCGTCACCTTCCAAATCTCCGAAGCCGACCGCCGCGATCTCGACCTCTGGTTCCAGCTCTGCCCCGGCTACGCCACGTCGGGCGGTCCATGGATCACGCCCGAGCTCTCCATGCAGAAACTCGTCTGGCGCGAGACCATCCTGCCGGGCGGCCGGCCCCTCGATGACGTTCTCCAGCGCGCCAAGGTGGACCCGAGGTGGAACTTCTACCGCGACGTCGCAGTGCTCGCTTTTCCCGCCCCACCCTCCGGTGCGGCCGTGTCGCCCTCGTCCGTGGTCGAGATAACCGAATACTTGGATCCCGACGGACGACTGCGCTGGGTCCCCCCCGCCGCCGCCGACTGGATCGTGGTGCGCTTCGGCCACACCACCACGGGCAAGCCCATCCACCCTGTCACCGCGCCCGCCGCTGGTCTCGAATGCGATAAACTCAGCCGCGCCGCCACCCGCCTCCAGTTCGACAGTTACTTCGCCAAAATTCTCGCCCGCCAACCCGCCTCAGCCCGCGAAAAAGTTCAGCTCTTTTTCGACAGCTGGGAAGCCGACAACCAGAACTGGACGCCAGGCTTTCGCGACCACTTCCGCCACTTGCGCGGCTACGATCCTCTGCCCTGGCTGCTCGTCGCCACCGGACGCCTGGTCGGCGACGAATCCCTCAGCCGCCGCTTCGACCAGGATTGGAAAACCACCATCGAAGAGCTCATCAACTCCGAGCACTTCGCCGAACTCGCCCGCCTCTCGCACGCGCACGGCGCCCATCGCATGCGCGCCCAACCCTACAACGGTCCGGTCAACTTCATGACCGCCGGCGCCCTCTTCGACATCCCCGAGGCCGAGTTCTGGCTCAACAAGCCCGAATACGGCTGGTGGAGCCTGCGCATGATCGCCTCCGTGGCTCATGTGAACGGCAAAAAGATCGCCGCCGCCGAGTCGCTCACCGCCATGCCGGCCGATCACCGCGCCGATGCCGATCCTTTCGCCACCAAGGCCCAGACCGACCTCGCCTTAACCCACGGCATCAACCACCTCGCGATCCACGCCCAGGCCCACAATCCCTGGCCCGCGCTCAAGCCCGGCCAGACCACCGGCTTCTTCCCTCCGCTACTCGGCCCAGGGCAGATCTGGAACGACTTCGCCGGCCCGTGGATCACCTATCTCGCGCGGTGCAGTCATCTGCTTCAGCAAGGCGAGTTCGTGGCCGACGTGCTCACCGTTTTCCGCCCCGGCGCCAAAGGCTTCACGCCGCCCGCCGGCTTTTCCGGCGACCTCTGCCCGGAGGAACTCGTCGCATCCTCGCTCACGTGGGACGGGGCCGCGCTTCGCCTTCCGAGCGGCATGAGCTACCGCGTGCTCGAACTTCAGGATAACACCGTGTGGCCCTTCCCCAAGCTATCGCCCTCCGGCCTGGAGCCGCGCCTGAAAGGCAAGCCGCGCCCGCAATCCATTTCGCTCCCGCTGCTGCGCAAACTTCATGCCCTTGTCGAGGCAGGCGCCACCATCGTCGGCCCTCGGCCCGCCGCGCTCTCCGGTCTCGCCGGCTACCCGGAGAGCGACCGCGAATTCGACCGCCTTGTCACCGACCTCTGGGGACCGGCAGACACAAACTCCGCCCCGACGGAGAATCGCCTTGGCCTCGGCCGCGTCTTTTACGGTCTCGCCACCGAGGAGGTCCTTGCCCGACTCGAAATCGCGCCCGATTTCACAACCGTCGCGAAACATCCGCCCGCCGACCTGCCCTGGATCCATCGCCGCGTCGGGGAAGACGACTTCTATTTCATTTCCAACCAGCGCAACGCCGCCGTCTCCGTCACCGCCTCCTTCCGCGTCGCCGGAAAAGTCCCCGAGTTCTGGCACGCCGACACCGGCACGGTCGCACCTTCCCGCGTCTGGTCGGCGCGCGGAGGCCGCACCGAGGTCCGCCTCGACCTCGACCCGCGCGGCTCGGTCTTTGTCCGCTTCCGCCCCGGCGCCGTCCCCGCGAAACCCGTCAACCTGCCCGCGCCCGATGTCTTGACGAACATCGACCTCTCCGCCGGCTGGACCGCCCGCTTCGATCCCGCGCTGGGCGGCCCTAAGGATACCGTCGCATTTCCCGCCCTCTCCTCTTGGACGGAGAACACAGTGCCCGGCGTCCGCCACTACTCCGGCGTCGCCGCCTATGAACGCGAATTCTCCGTATCCGATAACCTGTTACACCCCGCCGCACGCTTGGTTCTCGATCTGGGTGTCGTAAAAAACCTCGCCCGCGTAACCGTCAACGGCGTCGCCTTCCCCGAGCTCTGGAAACCGCCCTTCGCATGCGACATCACCGGCGCCCTCCGCCCCGGTGAAAACCACCTCGTCGTCGAGGTGGTGAACGTCTGGGCCAACCGCCTCGTCGGCGACGAACAGGAACCTGCCGACGTGGATTGGGCGCCGGCCAAATCAAAGACGAGGCGGGGCCAATCCATCGCCCGCCCGCTCGCCTCGTTCCCCGAATGGCTGATCAAAAACCAACCGCGCCCTTCGAACGGCCGCGTCACCTTCACCACCTGGAACTACGTCGATAAAAACCAATCTCTCCTTCCCTCCGGGCTTCTCGGCCCGGTTGCGCTCACCGTCTTCGCCGCCACGGAAGACACTGCCCGCTTCGATATCAAAGACGGGCGTTTACACTCACCGGCCGGCCCCTTGTCCGGATCGTCGATCCAGCCGGCCAAGTGATCCGAGGCCAGACCACCCCATGATCAACCGCCCATTTTACCTCTGCCTCGCCGTGATTCTTTTCGCCATCCGCTCCACAGCGGCGGCTGAAAACCCCTCGGCCAGCGCCGCCGACGCGCAGGCCTCCGCCCTCGGCCAGAGCGAACGAAACGAGCTCAAGAGCAACAACACCCACCCCGACGCCCAGTGGTTCCCGAACGCCGGCCTCGGTCTCTTCATCCACTGGGGCATCGCCTCGATCAAGGGCGAGGGCGACCTCTCCTGGTGCATGCTCGCGAACAAACCGTGGCATGATTACACCATCACGCCCAACGCCTACTACGGCCTAATCAAGGAGTGGCGCCCGGATCGGCTCGACTTCGACCGCACCTTGGCCGCCGCCAAGGCCGCCGGGTTCAACTACGCCGTCTTCACCACCAAGCACCACGACGGCTTCACGATGTGGCCCACCGACCTCGGCGACGTCGGCACCAGAAAAAACCTAGGCGGCCGAGACTTCGTGAAAGAGTTCGTCGACGCCTGCCGCAAACACGGCCTCAAGGTCGGCCTCTATTACTCGCCGCCCGACTGGCGCTTTGACCGCGACTACCGCAGCTGGGCTTTCCGCGGTCCCAAGCTCGACATGGACCACAAGCCCGCCGTGCGCCCGCCCAAACCCGAGGGCCACGACGCCGCTCGCGCCGCCCTGGTCTCCGCCCAGGTCACCGAGTTGCTCACGCGCTACGGCAAGATCGACCTGATCTGGTTCGACGGCGGCAAAGGCGAGATCTCCAACGACGAGGTTCGCCGCCTCCAGCCCGGCATCATTATCAACGGCCGCAACAAGGGCCCCGGCGACTACGCCGACAGCGAGGGAAAACTGCCCCGCGCGCGCCCCAGCCGCTGGTTCGAGGCCTGCGTCACCAACTGGCCGATACGAAAATGGAGCTACTCGAAAGACTACGGCTACACCGACGCCCCCACCGCCCTGACCATGGTCTCCATTCTTCGCGCATGGGGAGCGAACCTGCTCGCCAACGTGGGCCCGCGCGGCGACGGCAGCGTGCCGCAACCCGCGCTCGATTGCTGGACCGAGATGGCGGCGTGGATGAAACACAGCGGCGAGTCCGTCCGCGACACCACTCCAGGCCCCTGGCCGCAGGACGTTAACCTTCCCGTCACCCGACGCCCCGGCGCCGCCTACGTCCATTTTCTCCCCAACCTTCCCGAGGATCTCGCCGGGCTCCCGCCGCACGAGACCACCTACACCAAAATCCGCCAGATCATCCAACCGTTGCCGGGATTCACCGACACCTTGGTCTGGAAAAACTGCCCCAAACCGGCCCGCGCCTTCCTTCTTCGCTCCGGCGCGGAACTCCCGTTCCACTACGAAAACCAAACTCTCACCCTCACCCTGCCTTCCGATCTGCGCTCGGGCAGCGTCGATGTGGTGAAGCTGCTTCTGGACCAGGAATTCAGCCCTCGTCCGGCCCAATCGGACGCCGACAGGCCGATGCCTGGAATTATTGCTCCGCATTGATGCAAAAACGTCGGGCAAAACCGAGTCGCGGCTTTGAATCCCCGCCGCAAATTCCAAGACTTTCACTTTCCACCCCATGCCCATCGATCCTGGTTTCTTAACCCGCCTTCCCGCCCTTCGTTTTTTCATCGGGACTCTGCTCTTGACCGCCTCGGCGCCCGCCGCGCCCAGGGCCACTCCGTCCGCGCCCGCCGCGCCGTTCACGCTATGGTATTCCCAGCCCGCTCGCGATTGGCAGAAGGAGGCGCTCCCCATCGGCAACGGTCGCCTCGCCGCCATGCTCTTCGGCGCCGCACCGCGCGAACGCATCCAGTTCAACGAGGAGAGCCTCTGGATAGGCGACGAAAACACCACGGGATCCTACCAAAACTTCGGCGATGTTTTCGTCGAGCTGTCGCATGGCACGGTGACAGACTATCGGCGCGAGCTCGATATCTCCCGCGCCATCCAGTCCGTCACCTACTTGAGCGACGGCGTGCGCTACCGGCGCGAAGCGTTCGCCAGCCATCCCGCCAGGGTGATCGTCTACCGGATCAGCGCCGATAAACGCGGCGCGATATCCGGCACAGTGAAACTCGCCGACGCCCGCAAGGGCTCGTTCGAGGCGACGGAAACCGCCCTTTGCATCGCCGGCTCGCTCGCCGGTCAGGTTTATCGTGGAGACTCCCCTTACGCCCTAGCCCTCGATTACCGTGCCGAAGTCCGCGTCCTCCCCTCCGGCGGCACGCTCGTCCGCGAGGGCGACTCCCTCCGTTTCTCCGGAGCCGACGCCGTCACCCTGCTGCTCGACGCCGGCACGGACTACGTCGCGGACTCGAAGCGAGGCTGGCGCGGCGCCTCGCCCGCCCCCGCGATCGAGGCCCGCCTCTCCGCCGCCGCCGCGAAGCGCTACGAAAAACTGCTGGCCGAACACATCGCCGACCACCGGGCGCTTTTCGACCGCGTCACCCTCGACCTCGGCGCCTCCTCTTCGTTGCCGACCGACGAACGCATCGTCGCCTACAGCCGCGACCGCGCCTCCGACCCCGATCTCGAAGCTCTTCTTTTTCAATACGGCCGCTACCTCCTCATCGCGTCGTCACGCGAAGGCGGCCTGCCCGCCAATCTCCAGGGCAAGTGGAACAACTCCAACCAGCCGCCCTGGCGCAGCGACTACCACTCCAACATCAACGTCCAGATGAACTACTGGCCAGCCGAGCCCGCAAACCTCGCCGAGTGCCACCGACCGTTCTTCGATTTTCTTCTCGCCCAGCGCGAGGTCGCCCGCCGGCATACGCGCGAGAAATTCGGACCTGCCGTGCGCGGCTGGACCCTCCGCACCGAACACGGTCTCTTCGGCGGCGGCAGCTTCCTCTGGAACACTCCCGCCAGCGCCTGGAACGCCCGGCACTTTTGGGAACACTACACCTTCTCGCAGGATAAGCGCTTTCTCGCCGAGGTCGCCTATCCGTTCCTCAAGGAGGCCTGCGAATTCTGGGACGATCTGCTGATTCGCCGCCAAGACGGCACCGTGGTCACCCCGGTCGGCTGGTCTCCCGAGCACGGCCCGCACGAGGAAGCCGTCTCCTACGACCTTCAAATCGTCCACGACCTCTTCACCCACACTATAGCCGCCGCCGACATCCTCGGAGTGGAC
Source organism: Verrucomicrobiota bacterium (assembly GCA_039804465.1). Classification (GTDB taxonomy): domain Bacteria; phylum Verrucomicrobiota; class Verrucomicrobiia; order Opitutales; family Opitutaceae; genus IMCC26134_A. Next base: position 9,398 of record JBDLWD010000160.1, read on the forward strand.
CGCAAATTCCGCGATCACATCGCCGACCTGCGTTCCCGCCTGCTCGCGCCGAAAATCGGCCGCTGGGGCCAGCTCCAGGAATGGGAGACCGACCGCGACGACCCCAAGGACACCCACCGCCACGTCTCGCACCTCTTCGCCCTTCATCCCGGGCATCAGATTACCGTGCAAGGCACGCCCGAGCTCGCCGCCGCCGCCCGCGTCACCCTAGACGCCCGCGGCGACGAAAGCACGGGCTGGAGCACCGCCTGGAAAATCAACTTCTGGGCCCGCCTGCACGACGGTGACCGCGCCCACAAGCTCATCGGCAATCTCATCCGCCTAGTCGGCGATACTCGCACCGACTACGAGAAGGGCGGCGGCGTTTACGCAAACCTGCTCGACGCCCACCCGCCCTTCCAGATCGACGGCAATTTCGGCTACACCGCCGGCGTCTGCGAGATGCTGCTCCAATCCGGCGACGACGGCCTCATCCTTCTGCCCGCCTTGCCCAAGGCCTGGCCCTTAGGCCGCGTCACCGGCCTCCGCGCCCGCGGCGGCTTCACCGTGGACATAGCGTGGAAGGAAGGACGCATCACCGATTACCGCATCCGCTCGGCCAAGCCTCGCGACGTCGTCGTGCGCGTGAATGGCGTCACCAAAACCGTCCGGTCAAAATAAGCAGATAACACCCCTTCAACATCGAACCCCGACATGATTCCGCCACTTCGCCTCCGTCCCCTCGCTCTCCTCGCCTTGCTCCTCGCCGGGGCTCAACCCCTCGCGCTCGCCGCCCCCTCCGCGCCGACTTCCCCGCCCTCCGCCGCCACCGACCGCGACAAGATCGAGGGCTCCTGGACCGACCGAGCGACGCTCTCCGCGCCCTTGGCCTCCGTCCCAAAGGGTCGTCATGTGCTCTGGTATAAGCAGCCCGCCGCCGAATGGGTCGAGGCGCTCCCCGTCGGCAACGGCCGCCTCGGCGGCATGGTCTTCGGCGGCGTCGCCGACGAACGGATACAGCTCAACGAGGACACTCTCTGGGACGGCTACCCGATGGAGGCCGAAAACCCCAAGGCCCTCGCCGCCCTGCCCGAGGTCCGCCGCCTGCTCTTCACCGGCCGGAACAAGGAGGCCGTCGAGCTCGCCAAAAAGACGATGATGGGCGTTCCACAGAACATTCGCTCCTACCAATCCCTCGGTGAACTGCTCATCGAGACCGGAACCACCGCCGCCAACGGCTACCAGCGCACGCTCGACCTCGCCACCGCCACCAGCTCCGTGGCCTACGAGGATAAGGGCGTCCGCCACACGCGCGAGATTTTCGCCTCCAAACCCGCCGACGTCATCGTCGTGCGATTTACCGCCTCGCGCCGGGCCGCCATCGACCTGCGCCTCACTCTCAAGCGTCGCCAGGACGCCGCCGTGGCCGCCCACCCCTCGCGCGACGACTCGATCATTCTGCAAGGACGCATCAACCGCAAGGACCCCTCCGGCCGGCAGCGCGGCCTTTCCTTCGCGGCGCAGGTCCGCGCCGTCGCCAAGGGCGGCACGGTGTCCAACACCGGCGGCATCCTCACCATCACCGGCGCCGACGAGGTCGTGCTCTTCGTCGACGGCGCCACCGACTACCGAAACACGGAACCTCTCGCCACGACCGAGGCCCGCATCGCGCGCGCCGCATCGCGCTCCTTCGCCTCCCTGGCCAAGGAACACCGCGCCGACTACTCCGCGCTCTTCGACCGCGTGGCCCTTGCAATCGGCGATACCGCCGCGCCCTCCGCCAAGCTACCCACCGACGAGCGCATTCGCGCCAATCGCGCCGGCCCCGCCGATCCCGGCCTCGCCGCCACGCTGTTTCAATACGGCCGCTATCTGCTCATCGCCTCCTCCCGTCCGGGAGACATGCCCGCCAACCTGCAAGGCATCTGGTCCTGGCAGATGAACGCGCCGTGGAACGCCGACTACCACACCAACATCAACGTCCAGATGAACTACTGGCCAGCCGAGGTCGCCAACCTCTCCGAGTGCCACCTGCCGCTCTTCGACTTGATGGAGATGCTCGTCAAACCCGGCGAACGCACCGCTCGCATCCACTACGGGGCGAGCGGCTGGGTCGTCCACCACCTCACCGACGCATGGGGCTTCACCGTCCCAGCCGACGGTCTCCACGGTATCTGGCTCGTGGGCGCCGCATGGCTGGCCGCCCACCCCTGGGAACACTTCCGCTTCACCGGCGACCGCGCTTTCCTCGAACAACGCGGCTGGCCGCTCATGAAGGGCGCCGCTCGCTTCATCCTCGATTTCCTCGTGGAGGCGCCAGCCGGCACCGCCATCGCCGGCAAACTCACCACCGCCCCGTCACACTCGCCCGAAAACGCCTTCGTGCTACCGGACGGCACCAAGTCCGTCTTCACCTACGGCGCCACCATGGACGTCATGATCATCCGCGATCTGCTCCAAAGCTGCATCGAGGCGAGCCGCGTGCTGGGCACCGACGCCGAGTTTGCCGCCGAGTGCGCCGCCGCCCTCGCCCGCCTGCAACCCGTCGTCGTAAGCCCGAAGACCGGCCGCATCCAGGAGTGGGTCGAGGATTACAAGGAAACCGACCCGCGCCACCGCCACGTCTCCCACCTTTACGCCCTCTACCCAGGCACCCAGATTTCGCCCGCCACGCCCGAGCTTCTCGCCGCCGCGCGCAAGACCCTCGAGGGCCGCGGCGACGGCGGCACCGGCTGGTCGCTCGCTTGGAAAATCAATTTCTGGGCCCGCCTGCGCGATGGCGACCGCGCTCATCTCATCGTGCAAAATCTTCTCACCCCCGTGAGCTCGCAGGAAGTCGGCTACGGCTGGGGCGGCGGCGTCTACGCCAATCTCTTCGACGCCCACCCCCCTTTCCAAATCGACGGCAATTTCGGCGCCACCTCGGGCATCGCCGAAACTCTGCTGCAAAGCCACGAGCGCACGCCCGAAGGCGCCACCGTAATCGACCTCCTGCCCGCGCTGCCCAAGGATTGGGCCGACGGCGCGGTAAAAGGCCTCCGCGCCCGCGGCGGCTTCACGGTCGACATGACCTGGAAGGCCGGCCGGCTCGTCTCGGCCCGCATCACCTCCGACCACGGCACCCCGTGCCGCATCGTCTACGGGGAAAAATCGCACGCGCCCGCCATCAAGGCCGGCCGCGCCTTCACCTTCCGTCCCTGACGCCACGCAGTCACTCGCCGGGCGGGTCGACTATCCCGCCCGGGAGAAAAATCTACAGCCCGATCACGCGACGCTGACGCTCCGCGCAAGCGCGGGCCAGACGGGCCGCGAAAAACGGTCCCTCGTAGATCATGCCGGTGTAAACCTGCACCAGCGTGGCGCCTGCGTCGAGTTTCTCGCCCGCGCCGGCCTCGTCGGTGATGCCGCCGACCGCGATGATCGGCAGGCGCCCGTTGGTCGTCTTTGAGATGTAGGAGACGATCTGGGTGCTGCGGCGTAGCAGCGGAGCCCCGCTCAGGCCGCCCGCCTGGCCCACCTCCGCGAAGGAGCCGGGGCGCGCGAGCGTGGTGTTGGTGGCGATGATGCCGTCGAGACCGAACTCCGCGATCACGCCCAGCGCGGCGTCGATCTGCGGCCAGCTCAGATCCGGGGCGATCTTGAGCAGCAGGGGCCGGCGGCCTTCGCCGCGCGCGCGGTTGGCCGCGCTGAGGGCGCCGAGCAGTTCGCGCAGCGGCTTCTCATCCTGGAGCGCGCGCAGCCCCGGCGTGTTGGGGCTGGAAACGTTCACCACCACGTAGTCGGCGTGATCGGCGAGACGGCCGAAGCTGGTCAGGTAATCCTGCGTCGCCTCCTCGTTGGGAGTGACCTTCGATTTGCCGAGATTCACACCGAGGGGAATGCGCCGGTGGCCCACGCCGGGCTGCGAAGCGAGGCGCGCGGCCACGGCCTCGCTGCCTTCGTTGTTGAATCCCATGCGGTTGATGACCGCCTTTTCCTCGGGATAGCGAAAGAGGCGCGGCTTCGGGTTGCCCGGCTGGGGCAGCGCCGTGACGGTGCCGATCTCCACGTGGCCGAAACCCAGCGCCGCCGCGGCCGTCCAGGCCCGGGCGTTTTTGTCAAAGCCCGCCGCCATTCCCACCGCATTGGGAAACTCCAGGCCGAAGGCCTTGACCGGCCGGTGCACGGCAGGGTCGAGTCGGGTCACCGTCTCCAGCAAACGACACAGCGGACCGGCGCGGCCCAGCCAGGACAGCGCATCCACGCCGTATTCATGCGCCTCCTCCGGATCGAGCCGGAACAGGAGAGGTTTCACCAAGCCATCATATAGTGCGCCCATGATTACCTTCACGTTCATCGGGAGATTTCCCGAAAGCAAGTGCCGGTCCCTTTCCGCCCTCCACCGGGCGCCCGCGGGCGTTTCCCGCGCGCGAAAAAAGTCGATTTTCGCGGTTTGACTCGCCCCGCGCCGTTCGCATGGCTGCGCGCCAATCCCCTCCATTTTCCCAAGAAATCATGGCCAACTCCTCCGCAATTCTCGACTGGTGCATCGTTCGTCTCGGCGAAGACCACAACTGGTGGGTGGACGAGGTAAGCGACCCCGTCCGCTGGGACACCGATGGACTCAGCATCATCGATCCGCGCCAAGCCGCGCACCTCATCGAGCTCTGCGAGCCCCTGCGTGACTACGGCTTCGACCAGGATGTCTTCGAGGCCGCCTTCATTCCTTTCCGCATTGAAAAAGAAGCCGGCAAGGGCCGTATCCGCCTAAAGCGCGTCAAGGACTCCGTCTTCGATTCCGAAGAGAAACTCTTCATCCTAGCCGATGTGGTGGACGACGAGAACGGTCCCTTCGCCGATCTGCTCGACCACCTCACCCGCTGCCGCGTCAAGCTGCTCAACGACGTCTTCAAGTTCGAGGCCAAGCTCACCGTCGACGA